>JAGADP010000099.1 GCA_017828885.1 Oscillospiraceae bacterium
CGTCGCTTTGTTCGCGCACGGCGGCTCGGGTGCCGTCATGTTCGCGCATGTACTGCATCTGCCGTTCCCGTTCGTGCTGACGACACTCCCCTACGGGGTCTGCTCAGTCTCGGTACTGCTGTTCGAGTCCAAGGCCGGCGGCATGGTCATCCCGCGGCTCGAGCTGTTCAACGACATGGCACACCTCGGAGAGGTCAGAGCCGAAAAGCTGCGGTTTGAGAAATAACAGATAAAAACTGAGAGGTAAGAAGCCCCCCCGCTTCTTACCTCTCTCATTTCTACCCAAAGTTTACCCAATGATCACCTATGATACATCAGAATCATTTACCACGGTCTGCCGGGGCCCATACCGCCCTCGGATGCCTGACCGAGGTCAGAGCCGCCGGAAATCGTGCCGCCGACTGTGACTGCCTTGTCGCCTGCCTGTGCTACGACGGTCGTGCCGCCGGAGACAGTTGCGCCGGACTTGCCGGAGGCTGTGCTGTTGGCACGGATGCCGCCGCCGGATGCGGACAGGAAGCTGACGATCGCCTTGCCGGAGCTGTCAACGAAGGTGTACTTCGTGGTCAGGTTGGTGTTGCCGCCGGTCATGGAGATGACGCTGCCGCCGTTCATCTTGATGGAATTGCCGCTGTCACCGCAGTCGAGGGGCTCCTGGCCGTTGGCACAGTAGTAGCCGCCGTTCACGTTGATGTCGCCGTTGGAGTCGAAGGCATCATGGTCGCCGCTTGCAGAGTTGACAACGACCAGACCGCCGTTGAGGTTCAGTACAACGCTGGAATTGGAGGTGGTGGAACCCTGTCCCCAGCCGCCGCCGGGGCCGCCAGGACCCATCTGGCCGGAGCCGTCAGCGCCGCCGCCTGCGTTGTAGCCGTCATCGCCGGAGATGATGTAGACAGAACCGCTGTTCTGGTTGATCTCGGAAGCCTCAACGCCCTCGTAGCACTTGGAGATGTAGATCTGCACGTCGTCGAAGGTGTTGGCTGCCGTCTTGCCGATGGCAATAGACTTGTCGGAGTGGAAGCCGTCATCAGCCGTCTCGATGGTGAACACACCGCCGTTGACTGCCATCGCACCTGCGCAATGAACTGCATCATCGGAGGAATTGATCTTCACGGTGCCGCCGTTGAAGGTGATGGTGCCTGCACTCTGGTAGGTGGTGCCTGCTGCGTCATAGAGGCCGACAGACTTGATGCCCTTGGCGGAGATGTCGGTCTTGTTGGCATTGCCGTCCATGCCCATGCCGCCGCCCCAGCCGCCGGTCTGACCGCCGGTGGAACCGCTGCCGGTATAGCCGCTGCCCTGGTAGGTGTAGATGTCAAGCGTGCCGCCGTTCATGGTGAAGTCCTGCTCGGCCTGGATGCCGTCTGCATAGGCCTTGATGGTCACGGAACCGCCGCTCACGAGGACAAAGCCCTTGCCTGTCTCGGTGGAGGTGGCCTTGATGCCGTCGCCAGCCTTGGAGGTCGCCGTGATGTTCAGCGTCTCGTAGTTGGTAGCATCGGTGGTATCGCCGATCTTGACGGAATCTGCACGGATGGCGTCATCGGCTGCAGTCACATTGATGGTGCCGTTCCAGAGCTTGAGGTCATTCGTGGAAACGATGCCGTCCTCGGTGCTGCCCTCGACCACGAGCGTACCCTTGCCCTTGATCTTGAGGTCATCTCTTGCATAGATCGCTGCGGCACAGGTCTTGGTCTCGCCGTCGCTGGTGGTATAGGTATCGGTGTGGGAGGTGCCGTCCTTGATGGTGGAGGTGGTGCCGTTCTTCACGGAGATGACTGCCTCGTCACCGACATTCTCGATATAGACCGGAGCCGCGGAGCTGTTGGAAAGCTCCAGACCCTCGAAACTCATCTCGACAACGGCATCCGGCTCTGCGGAATCATCGGTAGCGACCTTGAGCTGGCCGTTTGAGCTGGCGCCGCTGATGGTGTAGGCGCCGGACTTGGTGATGGTCACATAGCTGCCGTTGGAGACCTTGACATTCTCCGCAGCAGATGCATCCACAGCACCGCCGTTGGCATCATAGAGCGCTACGCTGCTCGAATTGTAGACGATGGAGGATACCACGGTGCCGCCGCCTGTTACGATGGAAGCGCCGCCGGCAAGTACATCCACAGCCTTGTACTGCGTTACAGTGCCGCTGTTCTTGAAGCTGCCCTTGGCATCGCCCTCGTGCTTGGCCTGCTGGCTGCCGAGGAATACCTGATAGGTCTCGGAAGCCTTCAGGGACGGATCGGAAATGAGCACATAGTCATACTTCTTGTTGGCCGCAAAGGTCTTGTCGCCCACGGTGATGGTGGTCGCCTTCTTCCACTCGGCCGCCATGTCAAAGAGCATGATCGCCTGCGTGGAGCCGGAGGTATCAATGGTCTCATTGCCATTCACCTGATAATCCGTTGCAGTCGCTACGACTGTACCGCCGGTGATGTTCAGCGCACCGTTTGCTGTGCCGTCGCCGGTCAGGCGGAAGCCTCTGTCGCCGGAAGCCACGATGTTACCGCCGGAAACTGCGATCTCGGTCGCTGCCTGTACAGCGTCATTGCCGGCCTTGATCTGGACATCGCCGTCGATCATGTAGACGCCGGAATCGGTCTTGATGCCGTCGCCGGAAGCGTCGATGTTCACGATCGCGCCCTCGATCTCGATGTTCTTGTCGGAGGTGATACCGTCCGCATCCGGAACGATCGTGGAACCATCCGGAACGGTATCAGTGTCGATGTTGATGGTACCGCCGTTGAGGTTGATCTTCTTCTCGGCGTGGATACCGTCATTGAAGAAGCTATTGATGGTCAGCGAGCCGGTGCTGTTCTTGGTGAATGTCAGCTTGTTGTTGGTGTAGATCGTTGCTGCACCGTCTGTGTAGGCCGTCTGGGCGCTGTCCGTGATGGTATTCTCGCCCTCGAGCGTGATCTTGGTCTTGTCGCTGCCGGTGGTCTTGGCCGTGAAGATGGCGGACTTGGTGGTGTTCGTGAAGGAAACGCCCTTCAGTACGATCTCGACGTCCTCCACATCCGTTTCAGCCGTCTCCACATAGAGCTGACCGTCCGTGATGGAGCCGTCCACGATGTAGGTGCCGGAAGCGGTGATCTTGGCGGTGGTGCCGGAGATCTGTACGACCTTGTTGTCATCGCCCTCCACGCTGATGGAATTGCCCTTCAGGTGGATGTAGACTGTGTTGGATACCGGTGTCTCGGAAAGCAGCATCTTCTTGAGCACAGCGAGGTCAAATACGTCTACGGCATTGTCGGCATAGACATTGGCATTGTCGTAAGCGGTGCTGTCGAGGCTTGCTTTGCCGTGGATGTACTTCTGGAGCAGAACGAGGTCGGTCACGCCCAGCGTGCCGTCCTTGTCCACGTCACCGGCCAGTGTCTGGGCAGCAAAGCTGTCCACAGCCGGGAGAGAAGCACACATCGCAGCAACAGCAACGGCTGCTGCAAAGCTGCGGCTGATACGATTACGCTTTTTCATAACAATCGTCCCCTTTTCATTACAGGATTTTCAGATTTTTCAGACATCTTCTGCTTTGGCAGCGTCCAGGCTCCCAGCCCGTGCGGCGAACTGTGAGCGGTCTGCCTGTTATGGTCGGCGCCCGATCTCCGATCGGATTACCTGTATTATACTGTTTCCGGCTTAAAAGAATCTTAAAGCAGCTTTAAAGTTTCCTTAAATTTCCTTTCAGCGTCTTTTGACAGTTGTATAACATTGCCAAATTGAACTTGCCAAGGTGCAAATCCTCCCGTATTTTACCGGAACGATAGACAGTTCTTTAGAAAGGCTTGCATTTTCCGTAAAAATGGTTTACAATAGAGATGGCGCATAGCGCACACTGATATGTATAGGAGGATGTCTATGAAACTATGGAAACGGCTCGCAGCCGCCGGTATCGCGGGCTGCATGCTGCTGATGGGAACGATACCGGAAGCCGCTCTCGCTGCACAGGACTTCACGATTGCTCCCCTGAGCACGAGCCTGGAGATCGCTGAAAATAACGAGCACTTCCGGTTCATTAAGCCCAAGAGCATGTATGCGGAACCGGGGCAGCTCATCTCGCTCCCCTTCAAGATCTACAACCTCAAAGAAAATAAGAGGATCAAGGAGGTCGAGTACAAAAAAAACTGGACCACCGAGCTCACGCTCGTGCATGAGAGCTTCATTCCGGAAATGGAGTATGATAAGTACACATGCCAGCTGAACTTCTGGTTCAAGGTGGACAAGAAAGCCCCGATCATTGAACCCAACGAGGAATTCCGCCTCGAGATCACAAAGATCATATTGGAAGACGGCGAAGAAGTACCCGCCGAGGATCTGCCGGCCGAAGCCATGTCCGTTTGCTTCCGCCTCCAGGAGCCGTCCGACCCGCTCGAGCCTGTCACCAGGATCAAGCTCTCACCGGGTGAATCGAAGGATGTCTGGTTCGATATCACGGCAGATAAGGATCAGCTCATCAGCACGATCGTATCGGGCGGATGGGCGGTCGATATGAGCGATCCTCTCGCAGGGATCGACTGGGATGCGTGGGATGGCAAGTCCACGGTGATCGACGGAAAGCAGCACCTGAGACTGCGTGTTCAACTGCGGGCAAAAAAGAATCTGACACCGGGCATCGTCTATGAAAAAGAGCTCAATATGAGATCTCATGCGAGAGATGAAAACGGCAAGAGCGGCAAGGATCTTGGCAGAGAAATCGTATCGAATCCGAAATTCGAGCTCATCATCGGCGATCCGCTCCCGCCCACAGAGCCGGCCGAGACCACGCCGCCTGTGACCGCTCCGACCCAGAAGCCTACACAGCGTGCGACCGATCCGACGGAAACGGACATGGTCTCTCCGACTGTGGCTCCCCAGACCGAAACGGCGCAGAAGCCTACACAGGCTGTGACCGATCCGACCGAGCCGACCCAGAAGGCCACCCAGAAGCCCACACAGGCTGTGACTGACCCGACGGAGCCGACCCAGAAGCCCACACAGAAGCCCACACAGGCTGTGACCGACCCGACGGAACCGCCGACCCAGAAGGCTACAGAGGCTGTGACCGATGCAACGCAGAAGCCCACACAGCCCTCCGCTGATCCGATCGCGGAACTCACCGATCCGACTGAGACAGCAGCTTCTCGCTATACAACATCCGTGCCGAAGAACATCACCGTTGGTCTGAACCAGACCAAGACTGTCGATGTGACGTTCACCAGCAAGGACGGCACGGGGATCACTGCGATCGGAAGCGGTCTCAAGGGCGCTAATGACTATGAGATCGTCTATTCCGAAGTTCTGGGCGACGGTACAGCGACCTGCAAGCTGCCGGTGATGATCACCTCCCGTGGCGGCACAGGCAAATTCACCGACACGTTCACCGTGCAGGTAAGGGGCGCGGACGGCATCGCAGAGGTCCTGAAAGTGCCGATCAGCTTCGCGATCGCTGAGGAGGCCGAGACTGTGGCTCCCACGACTGAGGCATCGACCGAGGCCAAGGAGCGCGTTTCCCTGACCCTCCCGAAGCTCCCCGCACTGAA
>JAGADP010000100.1 GCA_017828885.1 Oscillospiraceae bacterium
ATGGGTACCGATCATGACGCCCTTATTCCTCAGCGTGCCGATCAGGATCGCTCCCGCCGCGACCACCGCAGCTGTGATCCTGCCGGAAAAATGTCCGCCGCCGCGGTAGTCCTCAAAGCCGTGATACTTGGTGTTGGCGGTATAATCCGCATGTCCCGGTCTTGCCAGCGCACGGGTCGCGGCATAGTCCTTGCTGCGGGTCTGGGTATTGGGGATGCAGATGCACAGGGGCGTGCCGGTCGTTCTGTCCTCAAACACGCCGCTGACGATGCGGTACTCGTCCTGCTCCTGACGGGCGGTCGAGATCTTACCGGCGGGTCTGCGCAGGGCAAGCTGTGCGTTGATGAATTCTCTGTCCACCGGGATGCCCGGGGAAAGTCCGTCGATGACAACGCCGATCTCCTCGCCGTGGCTCTCACCGAAGATGGTGACGGCAATGCTGCTGCCGAATGTATTTTTCATAGGGATGCTCCTTTCGTGGGAGGTTTTCTTTTATTTTAACAGATTTCTGTATAAATGTCAATCGGAAGATAGAAAAGGCTGCGGAAAATGCCACATTCCCGCACAGAAAAACCGTTGACTTCCCCCGGTGCCTCTGCTATAATAGAAGCAGACAAAAGAATACCCATATCGGAGGGGATCGTATGAAGAAAAGAATCACAGCAGCTCTGACGGCTGCGGCAATGGGGATCGGCATGTGTACCGCCGTGCCCGGACATGCCGAGGAGACACGGAAGCTCCGCGTTATGCCGCTCGGCGACTCGATCACGGACGGCTTCACCGGACAGCCGGTCGGCGGCTATCGCGTGACGCTCTGGCATCTGCTCGAGGAGAACGGTTTTGCGGACGGCATCGACATGGTCGGCCCGCAGTGGGGCGGTGATGGCATCGACCCGAACCATGCCGGCTATTCCGGCTATGCCATCGCCGACATCCCGAACCAGCGCATGGGCATCTACAACTTCTCGGAGTGGCTGATGCAGGAGTATCCGGCGGATGTTGTCCTGCTCCAGATCGGCACGAACGACATCATTTCCAACTACGAGCGCGACACGATGGGCGAGCGCCTCGAGCTGCTCGTGGATGTGGTGCTGAATGCGCTCCCGGCGGACGGGCTGCTCTATCTCTCCACCATCCCTTACATGGATGCGGATGTGACGACCTACACCGATGCCTATACCGCCGAGGAGATGGATCAGGCAGTCGATGACTACAACGCCCAGGTCAGAGCTATTGCCGAAAAGAAAAAGGCAGAGGGCAAGCCGATCGCACTGGCGGACATCAACTCCGTGCTGACCAAGGATGACCTCCTCGACGGCGTGCATCCGAGCGCGCAGGGCTATGAGAAGATGGGCAAGTACTGGTACGGCAAGCTCGTGGAATACCTCAGCCGGACGGGGCCTGTCCCGCCGACCGACCCGGAGCAGCCTACCGATGAGCGCTTTGATGCAGAACCGGGCGATGTCTATTTCGATCGTAATGTGGACTTGCTCGACATTATCCAGATGCAGAAGTACCTGCACGGCCTGACAAACACGATCTACGCCCCGCAGACCGGCTTCCCGACCGACCTCATCACCAACACGCCGTGGGATCTGAACGATGACGGCGTGCTCGATATCTTTGACCTCGGACTGCTGAAAAGGCGTGTTTTCGAGAAAAATGCATCCTGAATCCTGCACCTCCTCCACACTGTGGGGGAGGTGCTTCTGCTTTTGTGCTCCTGAGACGCGGAGTCTCACTGCGGCGAAAACGGTATCGGTGTAAAACCGCAATATTTTGCATAAATTTTACACGTTTTGTGTTGACATTCTGTCAGGAATGTGCTATACTAAAACTGGACAGCTATGTGCAGACGATCCCGATTTTGGTACCATGCAAAACGGTACGATGACATAAGAAAGGGTGATAGCGATGAAACAAAAAAGATGGAAACGCTTCGGCGCTGCGCTGCTTGCGGCTGCGATGAGCCTCTTGCAGATGCCCTCCGGTCTGACGATCGCGGAGGATGATGCGCCGGAGATCTATGTGCGGCAGGATACTGTATCCGAGGACGGCGCCAGTGCCGTTCACTGGATCAATGCGGACGGCGAGGAATACATCCCCGACCTCCTGCCGGAATACGGCCTGCGCGCCGGCAACGCAGGCGACAGTTATGACCTCCGTGTGAACGGCAAGGGATTGCCGGCAGTGCGGAACCAGGACAAGACCGGTACCTGCTGGGCGCATGCATCGCTCGGCTCCATCGAGAGCTATCTCATCCAGAACGGCAAGGAGACTACGGACATCAACCTCTCGGAGGGACATCTGGTCTGGTTCTCCAACTGCATGGCCTGCAGCGATCCCAGTGACCCGCTTTACGGTGAGGGCGAGGCGCTCGGCAGCGAAGGCTACATGAGCGGCGGCAGCTATCTGACGGCGCTTGAAGCCCTTGCAAGTTGGAGTGGCTATGAGCTTGAGGCCAACATGAAGCCTGTCACGGATAAGCCGACCTTCCTGGAGAAGGATCGCTACAATTCCTACGGGCATGTGCAGAACCTGCTGATCTATGACAAGGATGACCATGAGGCGATCCAGAACAGCATCATGACCAACGGCGGTCTGTATGCCTCCATCCATTACGCCAGCTCCTATCTGAACAACACCTCGAGCTACGCGGCCTATAACTGCCCGGACAGCAGCCTTGAGACCAACCACGCGATTCTGATCGTGGGCTGGGATGACAATTTCAGCAAGGACAATTTCAAGAACAAGCCCTCCTCCAACGGTGCATGGCTCTGCCGGAACAGCTACGGCTCATCCTGGGGCAAGGGCGGTTACTTCTACCTCTCCTACGAGGACGCCACGCTGATGGAGGTCGTTTCCTTCTCGGCTGAGCCGGTGGACAATTACGACAATATCTATCAGTATGACCGCGGCTACTGGACGTACGCCAAGGTCAAGAGCAACTATGACGGCATCGCCGGCGCCAATATCTTCACGGCGGCCAGAGAAGAGAACCTGGCGGCAGTCTCCTTCATGACGACCGATGCTTCCGTCGGCTACATCGTGCGGGTCTACACGAATCTGACCGGCAGCAGACCCAACAGCGGCCAGCTGGCCTGTGAGATGAGCGGCACGGAGCTGTACGCGGGCTATCACACGATCGACCTGAATAAGCTCGTCACCCTGAAAAAGGGTACGAAGTTCTCCGTTGTGGTCATCCTGGACAAGGGCAGCATGGAGATGGATAACCATTCCAACCAGAGCGGCGTTTCGTATCTGAGCTATTACCGCAATTCGGGCTATACCAACTGGAACGAGCCGGTGCTCCCTGACAGCACGACCAAGGTGAATGTCTGCATCAAGGCGTTTACCAATGACGGCTATTCGCTCGATGAGGATAATTTCCCCGATCCGGTGATCCGTAACTATGCAGCAACGTTTGACGCAAACAAGGACGGCGTTCTGACGAGAAGAGAGATCGCTTCCAACACCGAAACTTCCGTTGATTTCAGCAACACGGGTCTTACCGATATTACGGGTCTGGAGATCTTCAAGAGTATCAAGACGCTCAAGTGCAGCAACAATCCACTGTATATGCTGGATCTTTCCGGTACGAATATCACGACGCTGATCTGTGAAGACTGCGGCATCGAACTCGGAACGGTGGACTGCAAGGACATCTTTGCACTCGGCCTTGACGAGGATAAGCTTGATCCGATCTCAGGCATGCTGTTCGAGCGCGGCCAGCTCGCATTTGAAGACAATACGCTCGTATATTCCTATGACTGCGGCAACGGACAGTCGGCGGATTTCACGATCAAAGCGGAGCAGATCGAACATACGATTTCCAGGTGGACAGCGGCTAACGTTCACCTGCACTACAGAAAATGCGTCAACTGCGGATACCGCGAAGATGAGTATCATGTTTTCGGCGACTGGGTCACTGGTGACGATGGCGAGGACTATATCACCTGTACCCTCTGCGGCTATTCGGAAAGTGAACCGCATAACTACGGCGAATGGGAACCTGTGAAGGGCGGTCATGCCCGCACCTGCATCCACTGCAAGGGCACAGAGTTCGAGCCGCATACTGTGAGCAAGTGGACAACAACATCCACCGGCCACAGCGGCTTCTGCTCCGTCTGCAATTCGACGATCGACGGAGAGGAACATGACTTCACCTACAAGCAGAACAGCGACGGCACCCACACAGCCACCTGCTCTGTCTGCGGCTATGCGACGACGGTCAAGCATACCTTCGGCGAATGGCAGATCAATGCAGACGGTACCCATTCCCGCGTCTGCAAGGACTGTGGCCTGACGGAATCGTCCAAGCACACCTTCGGTGCCTACAAGCAGAACAGCGACGGCACGCATACGCATACCTGCACCGTCTGCGGCTATGCGGAGACAGCCAAGCACAGCTTCGGTGACTATGTCCAGAATGCGGACGGCACGCATACCCACACCTGCAAGGACTGCGGCTATGCGGAGACCTCCAAGCACAGCTTCGGCAGCTACGTCCAGAATAAGGACGGCACCCACACGCATACCTGCACGGTCTGCGGCG
>JAGADP010000101.1 GCA_017828885.1 Oscillospiraceae bacterium
CCCACGCAGATGGCGGACTTCGAGGTCAAGGACGGCGAGATCACCAAGATCTCCAGCGACTGGCAGCAGTTCACCTACAGCGAAAAGACCGATTTCATGCCCTCCAACATCTTCAAGAAGGGCACCAAGGAGCAGGTTTTCTATGATGAAGCCATCAAAATGGCAGCCACCGAGCTTCTGAAGCTTCAGGAAGCCGGTGTTCCGGTCATCTTCCGTCCGCTGCATGAGGCAGAGGGCAACCCCGGCGAAAAGCCCGGCGACGGCAAGGGCGCATGGTTCTGGTGGTCGAAGGAGGGCGCAGAGGTCTACAACGAGCTCTGGAAGTACCTCTATGACAAGCTCACCAACGAGTACGGTCTCCATAACCTAATCTGGGAGCAGAACCTGTATGCATGGTCGGATGATTCTGCGCTCTGGTATACGGGTGACGAGTATGTGGACATGGTCGGCTTTGACAAGTACAACACCGTTTACAACCGTCATGACGGCGGTCAGTCCGGCACCCCGAACGAGGATGCCGAGAGCAAGATCTTCTGGCAGCTCGTGGACTTCGTGAACAACGGCAAGATTGTCTCCATGCCGGAGAACAGCACCATCCCGAGCCTTGGCAATCTCGAGATCGAGCAGGCGAAGTGGTCGTACTTCTGCACATGGTATGATGACGGGGACAAGTTCATCTCCGGCGAGAATTACCAGAATGCGGACACTGTGAAGGAGATCTTCCAGAGCGACTACTGCATCACCCTCTCCGAGCTCCCGAAGGATCTCTATGGCGACGGCACCACCGCTCCCACCGAGGAGAAGCCCACCGAGAAGCCTACCGAGGCCAAGCCCACCGACCCGAAGCCGACCGAGACCACGCCTGAACCCACCGGCGATACTGTAACGCTCTGCGGCGACGTGGACGAGAGCGGCAAGGTGGACATCGTGGATGTCATCGCGCTGAACAAGAACCTGATGGTCGGCGAAAAGCTGAGCGAGCAGGGCAAGAAGAATGCCATTACCGTACCGGGCAAGGCTGCACCGGACGAAGCAGATGCACTGAATATCCTGAAATATGTGGTCGAGATCTTACCGGAACTGCCGGTTACCGAATAACAGGACCCTCTCCCTGAAAAGGACGATCACATGTAAAACACCCTCCGACCGGACTGCGCTGGTCGGAGGGCGTTTTTATTTGGGATAGAGAAACGCTCGTGGAGCGTATGACATGGGGAGAATGATTATCCACGGAAATCAATGATAGGAAAAGGCAGGTTTAAGTTGGTGCCACCCCCTCCAGTCTGTCCAAAAAGTGCCGAAGACATAAAACGGAGTTTTTAGGGGCGCATCCCCTAAAGCGTCTGCGGTGCGCAGCACCGCCAATCTCCCCCCTCCCCCTGGGGGAGGGGGCAGGGGGTGGGGAGAATTATTCCCGTTCCGGGCTTGCATTCTGCTGCAAAAAATGCTATAATAAATAGGTAACTGTAAGCTGATGCCATGAAAGGAAACGATCCCATGCAAAAGTCAAAAGACAAACCATCCGTCCGCGAAGCCGCTTCGATGGCACAGGCACGTCCGGTGAACCCGTTTCTCCGGGAGATGCTCGCCCAGATCGGCAAGGCCGTCAACGGCAAGGACGATGTCATTTATAAGATCCTGCTGGCCATTCTGGCAGGCGGCCATATCCTGCTCGAAGACATGCCCGGTGTCGGTAAGACCACGCTGGCGCTTGCCATTTCCCGGACGCTCGACCTCTCCTGCAAGCGCATCCAGTTCACGCCGGATGTCCTGCCGACGGACGTGGTCGGCTTCACGATGTACAACAAGGAGCAGGATCGCTTCATCTTCAAGGAGGGCGCAGCCTTCTGCAACCTGCTCCTTGCCGATGAGATCAACCGTACCTCGAGCAAAACGCAGTCGGCGCTGCTTGAACTGATGGAGGAGGGCGCGGTCACCATCGACGGCGTGACCCATCCGCTGCCCTCGCCGCATATCGTCATCGCGACCCAGAACCCCATCAACTGCGTCGGCACCCAGAGACTGCCGGAGTCGCAGCTTGACCGTTTTCTGGTGCGGCTCTCCCTCGGCTATCCGGGGCCTGACCATGAGATCGCACTGCTGAAGGCGCGGCAGTCGGGCAATCCGCTCGATACTGTGGAGCGTGTGGCCGATGCGGCAGCGCTGGCCGTCCTGCGGCGTGAGGTGGAGCAGGTCTATGTCAGCGACAGCCTGTATGCCTACATTGTCGCCCTGACGAATGCCACCCGGAACCATGCCTCGCTCCGTCTCGGCATCAGCCCGAGAGGTTCGCTGGCACTCATGCAGATGGCGAAGGCATCTGCATTTGCGCAGGGACGGGATTATCTGCTGCCGGACGACATCGTGTTCGTCTGCCCGGATGTCTTCTGTCACCGGATGCTGCTGCACGGCACCGGCGAGGATCCCGAAGCGGCGGCTGCCATCGTGCGCGAGGTGCTCCAGACCACGCCTCTGCCCTGGACGGACTGATGGTCAGGGCAAAGCTGCTGTATGCGGCGTTGGTCATCTCCGTCGCCGTATTCTATGTGCTGTACATCGACTCGTTCCCGCTCGTGGTGCTGGTCTGCCTGCTCGTGATACCAATTATCCTGCGGACGGCGCTGTTCTGGCTGCATATGACCTCCGGCAGTGAGCTCTGCTTCCGCCGGGGCGGCTGCCGGGTCGGCGAATCCGTCCCCGTGACGCTGCTGATCGAGAGCAAGTGCCCGTTTTCCTTCCCGCGAGCCGAGGCGGAGCTGACAGTCCGCCATTCCTTTTCCCGGAAATGCGAGACGGTGCGCATGAAATTCCCGCTGCAAGCCCGCAATGTCACCCGCCTGACGTTCTATGTCACACCCGACCGCTGCGGCATCGTGGAGATCCGGGTAAAGCGGCTGCGCGCCTACGATATTTTCTGCCTGTTCCGGACGAATCTCCGCCGGACGGTGGATACCACCACGCTGCTCGTGCTGCCGGAGCCGCTCAGCCTGCCCATGCAGGACGGTGCGCCCCCTGTGGAGCAGCCGGACGGCGAGCGCTTTTCCGGCAAGGCGGGCGAGGATCCGTCCGAGGTGTTCGCCATCCGGGAATACCGCCCCGGCGACCAGGTGAGCCGGATGCACTGGAAGCTGAGCTCCCGTTCCGAGGAGCTGCTTGTGAAGGATTTCAGTGCGCCCATCCGGAAGAACTGCCTGCTCTACCTCGAATACCATCCCGTCAAGGATCTGCTGACGGCGGAGACGCTGGTGAAGTTCAGCTATTCCATCGCCCATGCGCTGGTCGGCGGCGGGTACATTTGTGATATTGCGTGGACGGACAGCCGTACCGGCACCGTGCAGCTCCACAAGCCGGAAACGCTCGAGGAGCTCGATGCCGCCTATGCGGCGTTGTACGATAGTCTGTATTCGCTGCGCACCAAGGCGCAGGCGGCGCGGGAGGCCTTCAACGGCATGCCCTATTCGTCCGTCACGGTGCTGACGAACGATGCCGATCCCGTCCTGACCGGCTTCCTGACGGAGGACTTACAGGCGAATCGCCGTAATCTCATTTGCATCGGCCAGGAGCCCCCGGCACTGTCGGGGAAAGATCTTGCACTGTACTGTGTGGATCCGGCGGCACCATCGCTGGATCTGCTTATCCTATAAAATAAGGAGCTTTTTCCTATGAATCAGAATGCGCAGCCGTCAGAGTCCGGTGTCAAGGTCGATAATGTCCTGACGATGGCTCTGCAGCGCAAAAGCCCTGTACGGAGCCGTTTGCAGCTCGTACTGCTGGCGCTGCTCGGCGCCGTGAGCAGCATCGTCACGCTGCTGAGCATGTTCTCACCGCCCTGTAATGTCCCGGTGATCTTGCTCTGTACGATCGGTCTGATGCTGTTTTTCTGCTGGCATGCCGAGCGAACGGCCTCGATCCATCCCACGATGGCGGTCTTTCTCGGTGTCTTTGCCCTGACCGCGATCCTGCAGCGGAACTGTGCCGCGGTGGGGATGCTGCACCTGCTCAATGCCGCCTACCGGACGATCTACATGACCGACTGGGACTTTTTCGAGGTCGAAAGCGAGCTCTCCCCGGAGCTCTGCACGACCTTCCTGATCTGCGTAGCCGCCGTGCCGATCTTATGGCTGCTGAGCTACGCGGTCATGCGCTACCAGAATTTCTTCCTGAGCCTGCTGGTGACATTTCCCTTTGCCGAGATCGGGTTCTTCTTCGGCATCGTACCGGAGCATCTCCCGGCGTTCGGGCTGTTTGCGTTCTGGTGCGGGATGGGCGCCGTGCAGCTTGCCGGCTACGGCAGCTACCGCAAGACCGGAAAGGGCGGCTTCCTGCGGCGGCACAATATCTTCTTCCCCGTGACGGATATGCGTTTCCTGATGCCGGAGTACGCCGGCATCCTGACGGCGCTGGCCGTTCTGGGCATGACACTGGTCTGCGAGGGAACGCTGACAGCGATGCAGTACGAGCGCCCGATGCGTGTCAAGCAGATGCGCAGCGATTTCCAGCACTATGCGGCTTCCATCGACTTCAACGACCTGTCCACGCTCGTACCGGACTTCCTCCCGAAGCTCCCCGGCACCGAAGCGGAGGATGAGGTCGATCTCACCAGCAATGACAAGCGGGAGTTCGAGAACACCGCCGTTTCCCGCATCCTCTTCACGGAAAAGCCGCAGAGCCGCATCTACCTGAAATATGCGACCTACGACACCTACGGCAACAGCACCTGGAGCCGTCTCCCGGACAGCGCCTTCAAGGAGCCTGTCTTTGACTGCTTCCGGAAGCTCGATTACTACCCGCCGGAATTCCTTTGCAGCACGGCTGTGCCGCTCGGCGGACACCTGGTCGGGGTGACGCTCGAAAACCCGGACACCACCTTGCAGCAGTGCATCCCCTATGGCTTTTCTAAGGACAGCCGGATCCTCTGCACCGGTGACCGCACCGCGCAGACCCAGACCCTCAGCTATACCATTTCGGGCAGCATCGACTACGAATACCTCGTCCTTCTCGGACGCTATATGGATACCGATGTCGGGACGCTCGAGGCCTATTGTCCGCCTGTTCATGCGTCCGCGCTGACGCCGCTCACGGAGGAACGGCGCGGCGAGACGATCTGCATCCCCGAAACCCTCCTTGTCCTGAACGATGTGGCGACGCTGCCCCGGACAGGCGTTGAGGCGGCGGTGTTAGGCGCCTGCGGGTACGGCGATTTTGCACGGGAGCATTACCTTGCGCTGCCTGAAACTGCCGAAATGGCAGCCATCCGGCAGCCCTTTGCCGAACTGCTCGATCATTTCGATGCCGGAACGGCCACGCCGCCGGAGAAGATCGTGGAGCTCCAGCTCCTGCGTGAGCGGCTCTGCGATGAGGTGACGTATTCGCTTTCACCGGGCAAAACGCCGGACAATGTGGATTTTGTCAGCTATTTCCTGCTCGATAACAAAAAGGGCTACTGCACGCACTATGCGACTGCAGCCGTGCTGCTCTCCCGGATGGCGGGCATCCCGGCGCGCTACTGCGAGGGCTACATGATCGACGGGCTGTACACCGAGGAAAACGGCGCCTATGCGGCCGAGATCCTCGACAGCAACGCCCATGCCTGGTGCGAGGTCTACATCGACAGCATCGGCTGGATCCCGTTTGAATTTACGTACTCCTACTTCACGCCGCCGGTCTTCATCCGCGAGAAACCGACCGAGCCGCCGAAGCCGACCGAGCCTGCCGAAAAGCCCGGCCAGGCACAGGCGCCGACGGAGCGCCCGACCGAGCCAGTACACCAGCAGTCCGGGACGGATGAAGCCCCCACCGAGCTTGTGGAGGAGCCCGCCGGGGTACCGTCTGCGGTGATCGTGACGATCCTGCTCGTGCTGTCAGGCGTCGGCCTGATTGTGCTCGGCTTTGCGGCGGCCAGACAGATCGCGCTGCGCGTCCGCATCCGTGCATTGCGCAGCAAGAAGGGCGCCGCTGCGGCATGGCAGTGGCTGATGAAGCTGTTCAAGGAATGCGGTGCCGATACGGATGTCACAACGGCAGCCGATCTTATGTCCGAGGCCCACGCAGCCTGTGACAGCCTGCTCGATCCGGAGCAGCTTGACGAAGCGCTCGATGCCGGCAGACGGCTCCGCTACAGTCCGCATGCGCTGAGTACCGATGACCGCAAGCTGCTGATCCGCACCTGCCGGACGCTTGCCGGAAAGCTCTATGAGACGGCATCTCCCGTCCGCAAGTTCTATCTCAAATGGATCCGGCACTATCTGTAAGCCGGACAGAAACGGAGGCTCCAAGCCATGCGAATCAATTTCGGTTCTCACGTTTTCGCCGTACCGGGCGACGTGGTTGACCATTTCATACGCCTTGCCGATGAGCGCCAGATCAAGGTGCTGCTCTGTCTGCTGCGGAGCGACGGCAATGCCGATGCGGCACAGATCGCATCCTATCTGAAGATCGACCCCGAGCAGGCCGAGGAGGCGCTGCAATTCTGGGTGCAGGCCAATATCCTCGATGAAGCGGAAAGCACCAGCGGCACCGGCTTTGCCTTTGCGGCGCCGACACCGGCTGCTGTACAGGTGGCTGCGCCCGCTGCACCGCCTGTGGAACAGCAGGTGGTCGTTGTACACGGCAGCAGCAAGGAGATCAAGCTTGATCCCTCAGAGATCGACGCCATGATCCAGGATTCCAGGGAGCTGGCCGACCTGTTCGCGGTGGCGGAAAAGCTCATGGGGCGGCCGCTCAACCACATGGATCACCGCTCTTTGATCTGGATGCAGAGCTATCTGCATCTGCCGGCCGAGGTCATTCTGACGCTGCTCGGCTATTGCGTATCCATCGAAAAATACAGCATTTCCTATGCCGAAGCCATCGCCGTTCACTGGGAAAGAGACGGGATCAATACGCTGCCCCTTGCCGAGGAGGCGGTGGAGCAGATGCGGACAGCCCACACCTACGAAGCCGAGCTGCGCCGGATGTTCGAGATGAAGCGCAGTCCTACCACCAAGCAGAAGGAGTACTTCGACCGCTGGAAGGCCGCGGGCTATGCGATGGAGCTGCTGCATTATGCCTATGAAGTGACGGTGGAAAACACGGAGAAGCTGAACTTTCCCTACATGGATAAGCTCCTGACCAACTGGACACAGCAGGGCGCCGCGACACCGGAGCAGGTGAAGGCGCTCCCGAAGCCGGGTGCTGCACAGAAACCGGCGGCATCCCGGAAAAAAGCCGCAGAGCCGGTCTCTCCGCAGCTGATGGACAAGCTGAACGACTATCTGAGCGTTGTAAACCGCTTTAAGGAGGATGAAGAATGAACGAATCTGTATTTGAGGAAGCGCTCCGAGAGATCCAGCTCCGCCGTACCCGTGCGCAGGCGGAGAACGAGCGCCGCTATGCCGAGATCAACGAGAAGATCCCGCCCATTGCAGAGATCAATGCGCAGCTTGCGCTGACCTCCACCCGCATCGTCAATATCCTCCAGGAGGGCGGTGATACGCAGGCGCGTCTCGAGGAGCTGCGCCGTCAGAATGAGCAGGCGCAGCAGATCAGCGC
>JAGADP010000102.1 GCA_017828885.1 Oscillospiraceae bacterium
CACCATCGCAAAGTACGCTTTCAAGGTCAATGAGTTCATGGTTGGCTTCTTCAAGAAGCTCAACATCGACCTGATCGACTTCAAGATCGAGTTCGGCCGCACCTCTGATGGTCAGATTATCCTGGCTGACGAGATCTCTCCGGATACCTGCCGCTTCTGGGACAGCACGACCCACGAGAAGCTCGACAAGGATCGCTTCCGCAGAGACCTGGGCAATGTCGAGGAGGCATACCAGGAGATCATGAAGCGTCTGATGGGAGAATAATATGGGCGGATTTTTCGGCGTGGCTTCCGAGATCGACTGTATCACGGATGTCTTTTTCGGAACGGATTATCATTCTCATTTAGGTACCCGCCGCGGCGGTATGGCCGCATATTCGACGGAAAAGGGATTCCAGCGTGCGCTGCACAGCATCGAGAATTCCCCCTTCCGCACCAAGTTTGAGGAAGACGTTGCCACAATGACAGGCAAGCTCTGCATCGGCTGCATCAGTGATACTGACCCGCAGCCGATCATGATGCGCTCCAAGAACGGCCGCTTTGCCGTTGTCAGTGTCGGCATCATCCAGAATGCCAATGAGCTGATCGACGAGCTGCTCGAGAACGGCTCTCCCAGCTTTGAGACCATGAGCTCGGGCAACATCAATTCTGGCGACCTGATCATGACGCTGATCTCCCAGAAGGGGGACATCGTGGAAGGTATCCGCTATGCACAGGAGAGGGTCGTCGGTACGATGAACATGATGATCCTCACCGAGGACGGCATCATCTGCGCCCGTGACAAGAACGGCAGACTGCCCATCATCATCGGCAAGCGCGACGACGGCTACTGCTGCTCGATGGAGTCCTTTGCCTTCCAGAAGCTGGGCTATTACACCCATAAGGAGCTCAAAGCCGGCGAGATCGTCAAGCTTACCTGCAAGAGCTGCGAGACGCTCAGCCCCGGCAATGACGCTGACCTGCACATCTGCTCGTTCATGTGGACGTATTACGGCTACCCGAACGCCGTCTATGAGGGCGTGACGGTCGAGACGATGCGTACCCGCAACGGCGAGATCATGGCACAGAACGACATCGACAACGGCTGCCTGCCGGATGTGGATTATGTCTGCGGTGTGCCGGATTCCGGTACGCCCCATGCGATCGGCTATGCCAACAGAAGCGGCATCCCGTTTGCAAGACCGTTCATCAAGTACACCCCGACCTGGCCGAGAAGCTTTATGCCGACCAACCAGAGCCTCCGCAACCAGGTCGCCAAGATGAAGCTCATCCCTGTTCACGAGCTGATCGAGGGCAAGCGCCTTCTGTTTGTGGATGACAGCATCGTCCGCGGCACCCAGATGCGTGAGACGGTCGAGTTCCTGTACGAGAACGGCGCGAAGGAAGTACACATGCGTTCCGCATGTCCGCCGATCATGTACGGCTGCAAGTACCTGAATTTCTCCAGAAGCACCTCCGAGATGGAGCTGATCGCACGTCAGGTCATTGACGCGCTCGAGGGTCCGGAAGGGCTGAAGTATCTGGCGGAGTACAGCGATTCCCACACGGAACGCGGCAAGAAGCTGCGTGACGAGATCTGCCGCCGTCTCAAGCTGACGAGCCTCGAATTCCAGTCCTTTGCCGGAACGGTCAAGGCCATCGGCAGACCGGAGTGCGAGCTGTGTTCCTACTGCTGGACGGGCAATGAGGATTCCGAGCCGGCATTTACGTCGCAGCTCTGTGAGGAATAAAAAGTAATAAGCCGAGGCATCGCCTTTTTCTGCCTCGTGTCATTTTAGGAGGAAGACCATGAACAATAGTTTTTCTGAAAGCTACAAGAAAGCCGGAGTTGACGTAACTGCCGGCTATGAGGCTGTCAAGCTGATGAAGTCCCATATCGCACGCACGAATATCCCCGGTGTGCTGTCCGGTATCGGCGGGTTCGGCGGTCTGTTCGAGCCGGATCTGACCGGCATTGAGAAGCCGGTATTCGTTTCCGGCACCGACGGCGTGGGCACCAAGCTCAAGCTGGCGTTCCTGATGGACAAGCATGATACCGTCGGCATCGACTGCGTGGCCATGTGCGTCAACGACGTCATCTGCTGCGGTGCAAAGCCGCTGTTCTTCCTCGATTACATCGCTGTCGGGAAGAATTACCCGGAGAAGGTGGCTACCATCGTATCCGGCGTGGCAGAGGGCTGCGTACAGGCAGGCTGCGCGCTGATCGGCGGCGAGACTGCCGAGATGCCGGGCTTCTATCCGGTCGATGAGTACGACCTGGCCGGCTATACCACCGGCGTTGTGGACAAGAAGAAGATCGTGGACACCGCTTCCCAGAAGCCGGGCGACGTGCTGATCGCACTGAAGTCCTCCGGTGTGCATTCCAACGGTTTTTCGCTGGTGCGCAAGGTATTCTCCATCAACGAGAAGAACCTCGCTGTCAGCTTCGATGAGCTGGGGACGACCCTCGGCGAGAGCCTGCTGACACCGACCAAGATCTATGTAAAGCCCGTCCTGAAGCTGATGGAGGAGGTCACGGTCAAGTCTGTTTCCCACATCACCGGCGGCGGCTTCTACGAGAATATCCCGAGATCCCTCCCGGAGGGCATCTCTGCACACATCGCCAAGAAGGATGTGCAGGTGCTGCCGATCTTCGATCTGATCGCAAGAACCGGCCATATCCCGGAGCGTGACATGTTCAACACCTTCAACATGGGCGTGGGCATGATCGTGTCTGTCAATGCGGAGGACGCTGACAAGGCTGTCCGCATCCTGAATGAGGCCGGCGAGAGTGCCTACATTCTCGGCGAGCTGGTTGCGTCCGAGGAGGGCGTGATCCTCGACTGATGAGCATCAAGGGAATGGGGCTGCCGGATATTCTTGTCGTGGCGCTGGCGATCGCGGCGGGCATCGCTGTGATCCTGTCGGACTATGATCTCTGGTTTCCGGTCGTGGCGATGCTGATCGTGGGACTGTGGCTGCTGTACCGCTATCTGTCGCTCTGGCATGAGCTGAAAACCGGCAAGGAAGCGATCGCAACGGTCGTCGGCACGGAACGGCAGGTGCGGCAGCTCAATTCCCGTTTATCTGAGCAGACAGAAATTGAATTGTTTGCGCCGGTGGTGGAGTATGAGACCATGACCCAGACCATGCGGGTGACGTATCCCGTCTACCGCAACAAGTGGTTTGAGGAAGGAAAGCGCTACCCCATCCGGTATTCCGTGCATCATCCGTGGAAGTTCTGTTTCCAGGACAGACCGATGAAGGAACGGCTGGAGCGGATCGGCATGATGCTGGCGATGACGCTGCCTTCGGCGGTCATTTACGGCGTATGCCTTGCGATCGCCTACTGGCTGGCATAAAAATAGCTTCCCTATAAAGGAGTGGAACGTGATGAAACATATCGTTGTCCTTGTTTCGGGCGGCGGCACGAATTTACAGGCGCTCATTGACGCGCAGCACCGCGGCGAGATCAAGGGCGGAGAGATCACCTGTGTGATCTCGTCCAACCCGGACGCCTATGCGCTGGAGCGTGCCAAGAATGCCGGGATCCCCGGTCGGGTCGTTCCCCGGAAGGAATATCCTGACAACAAGACCTATACCGAGGCGCTTTTAGCTGTATTGCAGGAGGAGCATGCCGACCTGATCGTTCTGGCCGGGTTCATGATCATCCTTGACAAGTCGCTGATCCAGGCGTATGAGAACCGCATCATCAACGTCCACCCTGCGCTGATCCCCTCGTTCTGCGGGGACGGCTTCTATGGGCTGCATGTGCATGAAAAGGCGCTGGAAAAGGGCGTAAAGCTCACGGGCGCAACGGTGCATTTCGTCAACGAGATCTGCGACGGCGGCCCGATCATCCTGCAAAAGGCAGTGGCGGTGGAGAACGGGGATACCCCGGAGATCTTACAGCGCCGTGTCATGGAGCAGGCGGAGTGGCACATCCTCCCGCAGGCGGTGAGCCTGTTCTGTGAGGACAGACTGACGATCGTCGATGGCCGTGCCTACGTGGATTATCAGGGCTGAGGTGGACTGCCATGAAACTTGTGGAGTTTGAACAAGTCGCCGGAAATCCCTATTTCTGGCTGTATTATCTGTCGGTGTGCTTCCCGCTTGCCTTTGACGAGGAAGAGGAGATGACACTGGCGGACTTTATCTATGAAAATTACGACTGTGACGGGGAAGCGGCTGCATGGGTGGATGCATTCGTGCAGTTCTCGGAGGAGATCATGCAGGCGCATGACGGACATGCCGAAGACCCGACCACCGTTGTTGTAAAAGCGGCTGCGGAGGAATATGCAGTGCAGTTCCATCCGGGCGACACGATCTTCTTCCGGAACGGGCAGGAGATCGGCAGTACGGGGTCGCATTATGATGTGCAGAAGCTCAGCTTCAGCGCATTTGTACGGCTGTATCAGGCGATCGGCTTTGCATCGGCGCTGGTGTTGCCGATGGTTTGCGTGAAGGAAGCCGAATCGGAGCAGGCGGCGGTGCTGATCCGCTCGCTGCTGAGCCGGATGCAGCTCGAGGAAGAGCATCTTGACCTCGTGACGGACATGATCGTTGCGGGGCTGCAACAATAATGCAAGCAATATCAGCGGTATGAAAGCGGGTCTGAGGGGGCGGCTCAACAGGAAGCCCGCAGACGATCGCTGATACAGATGATCCAACTACAAAAAGGAGGAACCGACATGAAAACACTCGATATCTACGAGGAACTGAAAAGCAACTCCTACCCCGGACGGGGCATCGTCATCGGCCGGTCGGCTGACGGCAAGTCGGCTGTGACCGCCTACTTCATCATGGGCAGAAGCGTGAACTCCCGGAACCGTGTGTTCACCGAGACTGAGGACGGCATCCGCACGGAGGCTGCCGATCCTTCCAAGCTCTCTGACCCGCATCTCATCATCTATGCGCCGGTGCGCGTGCTCGGCAACAAGACGATCGTGACCAACGGCGACCAGACCGACACGATCTATGAGCTGATGGACAAGCAGCAGACCTTTGAGCAGTCGCTGCGCACCCGTGAGTATGAGGATGATGCACCGAACTATACGCCCAGAATTTCCGGCATCATGCATGTCGGTGACGGCAAGTACAACTATGCCATGTCCATCCTGAAATCGGCGGACGGCGATCCTTCCTGCGTGGAGCGCTTCACGTATGCGTACAGCTGCCCGATCGCAGGCGTGGGTCATTTCATCCACACCTACATGGGCGACGGCAGCCCGCTGCCGAGCTTTGAGGGCGAGCCGAAGAAGGTCGCCATCCCGGACGATATGGATGAGTTCGCAGAGGGTCTGTGGAATGCCCTGAACGAGGACAACAAGGTTTCCCTCTTCGTGCGCTACATCGACATTGCCACCGGTGAGGCGAAGTCGAAGATCATCAACAAGTACGAGAAGGCATAATGATCGTCTCGTTTGATCTGGACGAAACGCTGTTTGTGAATCCGGCGGCAGTCAGCATTGAAGAAGCACCGCCGTTTCCGCGCAGTGTGCTGTATCCCGACCGGCTCCGCAAGGGAGCGCCGGAATTCCTGCGGTGGATGCATGAGTCCGGCATCCAGGTCTGGATCTATACCACGTCCAACCGTTCGGAGCGGTACATCCGGCATTACTTCCGCTTCTATGGCGTGCAGATCGACCAGGTGGTCAATGCGGCGCGGCATGAAAAGGAAGTGCAGCGTAACCGGAAGGATCCGCTGCCGTCGAAGTATCCGGCGTATTATCACATTGATCTGCATGTGGATGACGAGATGAATGTCTACCAGAACGGTGTCTCGCATGGCTTCCGCGTGTTCCTGCTGCATGACGAGGATCCCCAGTGGACAAGCAAGCTCCGGCAGGAGATCGAACGCATCCGGCGGATCAAGGAACAGCAATGATCCCGCAGGG
>JAGADP010000103.1 GCA_017828885.1 Oscillospiraceae bacterium
CCAGGCATCCAGTCCGACGGAACAGATGCCGGCACAAAGCGCTGCCTCCAGCACATCGGAGGAGGAACGTGTGTCCTTCCCGACAATGATGGCAGGGCGCTCCGCTTTGGAACGCATGATATGCGCCAGCGCACGCCCGATCTGCATGGCGAGCTCACATGTCAGCTCTGTGATAGCGATCCCTCTCACGCCATCCGTACCAAATAGTCTACCCATCTTCCACTCCTTTATCGGTTATCCATCTATCAGGGGCATCTGCCCTGCATCAGCAGCCAGGGGCATCTGCCCTGCATCAGCAGCGGTCTGCGGTGCGGGAAAGCCCATGTGCTCGTATGCCAGCAGCGTTGCACAGCGTCCGCGGGGCGTTCTCGACAGGAAGCCGAGCTGCATCAGATACGGCTCGCAGACATCCTCGAGGGTAACTGCCTCCTCACCGAGCGCTGCGGCCAGCGTCTCCAGACCGACCGGGCCGCCGCCGTAGCCGCGTATGATCATTTCGAGCATGCGGCGGTCATTGCTGTCCAGGCCAAGCTCGTCGATCTCGAGCCGGTCAAGCGCCGTTCTCACGATGACGAGCGTGATCTCGCCGTTTCCGAGCACGTCCGCAAAGTCGCGCACGCGCTTGAGCAGGCGGTTGGCGATACGAGGCGTACCTCTCGAACGCCTTGCCAGCTCCATCGCACCGTCCGGCGTACAAGGGATGCCCAAGATCATGGCGCTGCGGCTGATGATCTCGGCAAGCTGCTCCGGGCTGTATAGCTCGAGACGCTGAATGATGCCGAACCTATCACGCAGTGGCGCAGAGAGCTGTCCTGCGCGCGTCGTGGCGCCCACCAGCGTGAACTCCGGCAGATCCACACGCAGCGAACGTGCAGAGGGGCCTTTGCCGACGATGATGTCGATGGCATGATCCTCGAGCGCCGGATACAGGATCTCCTCGACCGAACGTGTCAGACGGTGGATCTCATCAATAAAAAGCACATCGCCCGGAGACAGATTCGTCAGAATCGCCGCAAGGTCACCGGGCCGCTCGATGGCGGGGCCGGTGGTGATGCGGAGATTGACTCCCATTTCCCGGGCAATGATGGCCGAAAGTGTCGTCTTTCCTAAGCCGGGCGGGCCGTAGAGCAGCACATGATCCAGTGCGCCCTCACGGCGTTTCGCCGCCTGAATGTAAACGGACAGATTTTCCTTGACCTTGTCCTGACCGATATACTCGGACAGTGTCAGCGGACGAAGGCCTCGCTCAAGGGCAAGGTCCTCGTCCGTCTCTTCTGTAGACACAATGCGGTGATCCAGTGTCAAATCGCCGGTCTCAATCATACAAGACTCCTTTGAATACGCTGAATGATAATACGATATTTCTTACTTCTCAAAGAACCGTTTCTTACGGACATAGAACGGCGTTACACCGTCGGCGGCCTTCTTGGCGATGTTCTGCTCGTAGCTCAGGAAGCAGAGGTGATCGTTGCTCTTGGTCGCCTTGGAAAGCGTTCTGGCAAGCGGCACGAACAGCTTGCGGGTGTTGCCGAGCATGTCCACGATGATGAGGATCTGGGGTTTCTCGCCGCCTCTGGTCATCTCGAGGATGAACGCTCTGTCCACATTCGGCTGCTCCTGGAAGAACTTGGAGGCCGCTCTGGTGATGTGGGCCAGAGAGCGCTGCGGCAGACGGTAGCTGATGGTCTCCGCCTCGTTGTAGGAGATTGCCTTGATGTGCAGGTTTCTGGCGATCATGAGGATGCTCTTGATCTCCTGCGAGCTGAATTCCTTGCCGTAGGAATTCGGGTTCAGAACTGCCGAAACGTTCTGGATCAGGTCGAAGAAACGCAGACAGTTCAGCTTATAGCATTCCACATACCGCTTGGCAAACTGCTGCAAAGCACGATGGCTCGTGAAGAACGGGATAAAGAGATCCCCCTCCGGATTCTGGATGGTGATCAGATCCATCTGGACACCCTCACCGCGTTCGCCCGTCTTGACAGGATTCTTGCAGATGACATACACATCGCTGCGGATGAGCGTTTGCAGGAATACGCTCCGCTTCGATGGGTCACTGATCGCCGCCTTCAATAATTCGTCAAGATTCATACTAATTCCTCCTCTTAATGTAGTGCATATGAAGTAAAATATAATGAACTTATTTTGAACGTTTTCCCATTTCCTTCAATGTCAGCCGGATCAGTTCCTCCGCAGAGGCTGTCTCATCCTGCTTGACAAGTACCGGCATGACCTCCTCCTGCCGATAGCCGAGCACGAGCAGGGCGGCAAGTGCTTCGGACAGATTGTCCGTTCCGGCAGCACCCACAGCAGCAGGTGCGTCCTTCAGGACAGGATTGCTCTTGGCGAGCTTATCCTTGAGATCGACCACGATGCGCTCCGCAGACTTCTTCCCCACGCCCTTGACCTTGGTCAGGGCGGAGCTGTCACCGGAGGCCACCAGCAGTGCAAACCGGTTCGGTGTCAGGTCTGAGAGAATGGCGATCGCTGCCTTCGGGCCGATGCCCGATACGGTGATGAGCAGTTCAAAGCAGGCAAGCTCATCCCTGTCCGAGAAGCCGAACAGCTCCACGGCATCCTCACGCACGGACATGTGCGTGAACAGCCTCACTTCGCTGCCGAGCTCCCCGATCGCCGCCAGTGTCGTACTGGTCGAGCGGCAGGCATAGCCGACACCGCCGCATTCCACCACGGCAAGAGAAGGCTCCTTATGGATCAGCTTTCCGGTTACACAATAGATCATGGTCTCTCCTATCTCTGATACTGCATCAGTCCCCTGGTACTGTGCCCGTGACAGATGGCGATCGCCAGCGCATCGGCGGCGTCATCCGGCTTCGGGATCTGCGCAAGCTTCAGGATCCGGCGTGTCATATCCATCACCTGATGCTTCTCGGCCTTGCCATAACCGGCAACGGCCTGCTTGACCTGGAGCGGGGTGTACTCAAAAATGGGAATGCCCTTCTTTGCGGCAGAAAGGATCAGGATGCCCCTTGCCTGCGCAACGTCGATGGCGGTTTTCTGGTTCGTGGTAAAGTACAGCCGTTCGATCGCCATGCAGTCCGGCTGAAAGCGACGCAGCACTTCCTGCATGTCCTCGTCAATGGATATGAGCCGCCTGTCGAACGGCGTATGAGCCTCCGTCAGCAACGCTCCGTATTCGATGGCCTTGAACGCTGCCCCGGCATATTCCACCACGCCGAACCCGACGATGGCATATCCCGGGTCAATTCCTAAAATCCTCAACCGCTTCACTCCGATCGGCACTTTTTCATGTACTGTTCTATTATAACATAAAACCAAATACTTTTCAATACCTAAATTTGTACTGATTCACAATTTTTTAAATTTTTTTGAAACGGAATGTAAATTATTGCTGTACCTGGGCGTTTCTTTACTGTTAAACAAAATACGGACATGAAACATGTACAAAATGACTATTGATTTTTTGCCTGAAATATACTATAATATAATAGATTATGTATGCAATGGAGGAATCATATGGATCTGGACGAGCTGAGGCAGGGTATCAACGCCTGTGATCAGATTATTATGGAAGAATTTGCCAAGCGCATGGCGCTCTGCAAGCAAGTGGCTGTGTATAAACAGGCGAAGGGCATGCAGATCTTCCAGACCTCCCGTGAAAAGGAGATCCTTGACCGGGTACGCAGTCAGGCGCCTGAGGGCATGGACGGCTCGGCAGCACTGCTGTTCGAGACGCTCATGGACATCAGCAAGTATCTCCAGTACCGGGAGCTGCACAAGGAGGTCAGATCCTACGTATTCCAGCCGCTTCACATCACGGCTGACTCTACGGTCGCCTGTCAGGGCATGCCCGGTGCCAATTCCGAGACTGCAGCACAGCAGATCTTCGGCCTGGACTGCAAGCCCGCGTTCCTGCCGACCTTTGCGGATGTGTTTGATGCCGTACAGGCGGGTTCCGTGGAGTTCGGCATCATCCCGGTGCAGAATTCCACCGCCGGCAGCGTGGTGCAGGCCTACGACCTGATGAGTGAGTACAACTTCTACATCACCCGCACGACTGTCGTTGAGATCACCAACTGTCTCGCTGTCAGACCCGGCGTGAAGCTTGCGGACGTCAAGGACGTCTACTCCCACCCGCAGGCACTGTCGCAGTGCTCGCACTTCATTGTAAAAAACGGCCTGAAGCCGCATGAATACTCCAACACCGCCACCGCCGCACAGCTTGTGATGCAGTCGGAGGAGCCGATCGCAGCGATCTGCTCGGAAAATTGCGCC
>JAGADP010000104.1 GCA_017828885.1 Oscillospiraceae bacterium
CCCTCCGCCGCCGTTCGGCGGCACCTCCCCCAGAGGGGGAGGATATAGGGGGGGCTGCGCCCCCTCGACCCGCTTTTTTCCTGCAAGAGATCGCCAAATCATTTTCTTTTAAGGAGGTCACAAACGAATGGATCAGTACGATGTCATCATCATCGGTGCAGGCGTGATCGGCTGTGCGACCGCACGTTACCTGAGCCGCTATGATCTGCGCATCCTTGTCCTCGAAAAGGAGGAGGATGTCTGCTCCGGCACCAGCAAGGCCAATTCCGGTATCGTGCATGCGGGATTTGACGCCATGCCGGGCACATGGAAGGCAAAAATGAATGTCAAGGGCTGCGGGATGATCCGCGAGCTGGCAAAGACACTGCACTTCCCCTACCGCAACAACGGCTCTCTTCTGCTCTGCATGGACGAAGAAAAGCTCCCGGAGCTGCAAAATCTCTATGACCGCGGCGTCCAGAACGGCGTGGAGGAGATGCGCATCCTGAGTGCAGAGGAGCTGCACGAAATGGAGCCGGCCATCTCCGAAAAAGCCGTGGGCGCACTCTGGGCACCGACGGCGGGCATTGTCTGTCCGTTCGGGCTGACAGTGGCTTTTGCGGAGAATGCCGCCGAAAACGGCGCAGAGTTCCGTTTCCTGACGGCTGTGGAGAAAATCGAGAAACAGGACAGCGGTTTTGTTGTCACAACGGACAAGGGGACATTGCAGGCGCGCTTTGTCGTCAATGCGTCCGGTCTGCATTCGGATGAGTTCCACAACATGGTCTCTGCCAAGGCCATCCATATCACACCCCGCCGCGGTGAGTATGTCCTCATGGACAGAGAGGTCGGGAACCTCGTGAATGCGACCATATTCCCGTTGCCTGACCGGCTCGGCAAGGGCGTTCTCGTCTCCCCGACTGCGCACGGTAATCTCCTCGTGGGGCCGAATGCGCAGGATCTCGACGACAAGACCGACACCGAGACCACACAGGCCGGCATGGATGACATCAAGACCCGCGCCCTGAAGGGCGTGCCGAACATCCCCTACAACAAGACCATCACGAGCTTTGCCGGACTGCGCGCGCACGGCGACCAGGGCGACTTCGTCCTCGGGGAGCCGGAGGACTGCGAGGGCTTCTTCGATGCGGCATGCGTGGAGTCGCCGGGTCTGACGAGTGCGCCGGCCATCGGCGAGTATCTCTCCGACCTCATCGCCGAGAAGTGCGGTGCTGCGAAAAAGGCCGATTTCAAGGCGGAGCGCAAGGGCTTCACGGAAGTTGCAAAGCTTTCCCGTGAGGAGCGCTCCAAGCTCATTGCAGAGCGTCCGGAGTACGGCGTGATCGTCTGCCGCTGCGAGAACATCTCCGAGGGCGAGATCATTGACGCCATCCGCCGCACGCCCGGTGCACAGAGCCTCGACGGTATCAAGCGCCGTGTCCGTCAGGGCATGGGACGCTGTCAGGCGGGCTTCTGCACGCCCAAGGCCATGGAGATCCTTGCCCGTGAGCTGGGCATCCCCATGACGGAGATCACAAAGAACCGCCCCGGTTCGGAAATGTTGAGGTGTGACGATGAAACAGTATAACATAGTCATCATCGGCGGCGGCCCCGCCGGACTGGCTGCCGCACTCAGCGCCAAGGAGCACGGCATCGACGATATTCTGATCCTCGAACGTGACGAGCGGTTGGGCGGTATCCTGAACCAGTGCATCCACAATGGCTTCGGGCTGCATACCTTCAAGGAGGAGCTGACGGGTCCGGAGTATGCGGAGCGCTACATCGACAAAGTCCTGGCGGCGGGCATCCCCTACAAGCTGAATGCCACCGTTGCCGATATTTCGCCGGATAAAGAAGTGCTCTATGTGAGTGCGGAGGAGGGCGCTGTCACCGTCAAAGCGGATGCCGTCATCCTGGCGATGGGATGCCGGGAGCGTCCGCGCGGCGCACTGGGTCTGCCCGGATTCCGGCAGGCGGGCGTTTACACAGCCGGTACGGCACAGCGGCTCATGAACATCGAAGGCTACATGGTCGGCAAGGAGGCTGTTATCCTCGGATCGGGCGACATCGGGCTCATCATGGCGCGGCGCATGACACTGGCGGGCGCGACGGTCAAGGCAGTTGCCGAGCTGATGCCCTATTCCGGCGGTTTGAAGCGGAATATCGTGCAGTGTCTCGATGATTTCGGCATCCCGCTGCTGCTGAGCCACACCGTGACACGCATCCACGGCAAGGAGCGTGTGACCGGCGTGACGCTCTCGCAGGTGGGCGCTGACAGAAAGCCCATCACCGGCACGGAGGAATTCTATCCCTGTGACACGCTGCTGCTGAGCTGCGGTCTGCTGCCGGAAAATGAGCTGTCCAAGACGGCAGGCGTGAAGCTTGACCCGGTGACGGGCGGCGCAGAGGTGACGGATACGCTCGAAACGTCCGTGCCCGGTATTTTCAGCTGCGGCAATGTGCTGCATGTGCATGACCTCGTGGACAATGTATCCAAGGAGGCGGCGCTTGCCGGACAGAAGGCAGCGGAGTATGTACAGAACGGCTGCAAGACGGCTGAGGGCACCAGTATCCGCCTGAAAGGCGAGAGCGGCGTGCGCTATACCGTGCCGCAGTCGATCGTGCTGGCACAGGCGGACGAAAAGATCGTTGTCCGGATGCGCGTCGGCGATGTGTTCCGCGACAAGGCACTTGTGGTCTATGCAGACGGAAAAGAGCTGAAACGGCAGAAAAAGCGCATCATGGCACCCGGCGAGATGGAAGAGGTCACGCTCCTGCGGGAGAGCCTTGCGCCGGATACCAGAGAGATCGTCTTACGAGTGGAGGGATGATAGATGAAGCATGAACTGACCTGCATCCGCTGCCCGATCGGATGCCAGCTGACCGTGGAGGTCGAGGGCGAGAACGTGACGGTGACGGGCAATTCCTGCCCCCGCGGCGCGGAGTACGGCAAGAAGGAAGTCACCGCGCCCACACGCACCGTGACCGCATCCGTCCGGGTGACGGGCGGCGAGCTGCCGCTGGCATCTGTCAAGACGGCGACGGATGTGCCGAAGGAGAAGGTCATGGACGTCATGGCGGAGATCCGGAAGTGCAGTGTCATGGCACCGGTGAAGATCGGTGACGTGGTGATCGCCGATGTGGCCGGGACGGGCTCGGATGTTGTGGCGACGAGGACGGTCAAAGAGAAATAAGCACATCAAGGGGGGAACCCCATCTCGTTTTTTTGCTCAAGCTTTTTTTTCGTAAAAAAAGCTTGCAGGGGTCCAGGGGACAGAGTCCCATTGTCGCTCGCCGCAGCGAGCGAAATCCCTTAAAGCCGAAGGCGCTCTGCAAGGGGTGTATTTGAAAAAAGCCCCGGTGGGGCTTTTTTCAAAGAG
>JAGADP010000105.1 GCA_017828885.1 Oscillospiraceae bacterium
TGTATCACCTGCGCCGAGGGCGGCGGCATAGACGAGGATGATCGCGGCATCCGATGCGTTCACGGCGTTGTCGTGGTTGACGTCTGCCGCGGAGAGCTGTGCTGTGTTCAGGCCGCTGTCCTGATCGACGCCGATGGCGGCTGCGGCGATCAGGACGGCTGCGGCATCGGAGGCGTTGATCGCAGCGTCGCCGTTGACATTGCCAGGCGCAAGCTCCGGCGGCGCACCGAGGCTCTCGAACGCATAGCCGTAGTCCTCGGCGAATTTCTGTGCGGCGGAGCCCTCATAGCTGCGGATCACGCCGGTGTAGGTGACCTCGTACCGATCCCAGCCGTTAAACATGGTATCATCGCGCTTGACACGGTTGCAGATCGTGCGGCTGTCCGGTACGGGCGGATAGCCTGAATTGTCGCCATAGACGACGGCGATCGTGCAGTAGGGGTTCAGGATGGTGACGCTTTGCAGGCTGGTGCAGTTCGTGAAGGTATATTCCGGGATCCGGTCGATGCTCTCCGGGATGGTGACGGCGGTCAGATCCGTGCAGCCGGTGAATGCGCCTGTGGAGATCAGGTGCGTGCCCTCCGGGATGACGACCTCGCCCGTGCAGAGTTTGCCGTCCTGCACGGTGCCGTTCAGGAGCACGAGCGGATCCTGCGCCTGCTGTGCTTGCAGCCACGGTGTGTCGCTCAGGATCATGCTGCCGATCTCTGCGCTTTCCGGGATCGTCACATCGCGCAGCGCGGTGCAGCCGCTGAAGGCATGGTCCCTGATCGTGCGGCAGTTTTCCGGCACTGTCACGGAGGTCAGCGAGGTGCAGTACGCAAAGGCATAGGCACCGAGCTTTGTGACGCTGTCCGGGATCTGCACTTCCCGGAGCAGCGGACAATTCCAGAACGCCATCCCGCCGATGGAGGTCACGGTGTCCGGGATGCTGACGGTGGTCACATTCTTGAAGCTCTCAAATGCGCTGCTGCCGATCGCTGTCACGCCGGGTGCAATGACGATCGAGCGGACGGGCTCCTGAAAGTCGATCCGCCAGGAGGATGCATTGTTCGGCAGCAGGGGGCTCAGCCAGTTATCCGGCAGGGCGCCTGTCCCGGAGATGGTCAGCGTTCCGTCCTCGCCTATGGTGTAGGTCAATGTGTCGTTGATCGGCCCGGAGAGGACAAGCTCTCCGTTCTGGAATGCAAGGAACTGGGTTTCTGCCTGCGCCGTGATGCATAGCTCCGGCACGGCCGTCATGCCGCAGAGCATCGAAAAGGCGGTCAGGGCTGCTAAGATCTTGTGTTTCATAGAAATACCTCCTTTGCATGCGGGCATTCTTTCCCTCATTTTATACTATCAATCGCAGCTTGTCTATGAAATGTTACGGGGTGGCGGATAAATCTGCATATCGTACAAAATGGGCATCCGGACTTTGGGCAAGATGCTGTATTTGGAACTTTCACTCTCAAAAGTGATAAAGTACACATATTTAACTTAATTCACCTCTGCATCTTGTGCAGGATGCGCACTTGCCTTTTTCGGGGAAGTATGCTATAATTAAGTAAATCAATTAACAAAGGAGTGTCCGCTATGCTCAGCGGTATCAGCAAGCTCGATCTGAAACGCATCAACCGGATGCAGGTGCTCCGGACGGTCTGGGAGGCGGGACCGATCTCCCGCGTGGATCTTTCCGCCATGCTCCAGATCACCCGTGCTTCCATCACACAGATCACCAACGCCATGATCGCCGAGGGGATCCTCGTGGAGATCGGCGAAGCGCCCTATCAGCAGAAGGAGCAGGACAACAAGCTCCCCAAGGGCAGACGTAAGATCTTACTTGACATCAATGCTAACTATAAATTCATTCTCGGTGCCGTCATCAGTGAGCAGGAGATCACGGTCGGCCTGTGTACGATGCACATGGAGATCCTCGACAAGCTCTCCATGCCTTGCACCGACCACACCAGCCGCAAGGAGATCCAGCAGTTCATCATCAGCGCTGCGGAGCGCATGATGAGCAATGCCTGTCTCAAACGGGAGGACGTGCTCGGGCTCGGTGTGGGCGTCATGCCCATCATGATCGGCCGTATGCGCGTGTTCTACAAGGACGGCCAGCTCGATTTCAGTGAGCTGACAAAGGCACTGTCCGTGCCCCAGATGCCGCCGGTGTTCTGCGGCAATGCGGTGTGGCTGCTGTCGCTCGCCAATGCCGATCTCCAGCGCAGCGGCGTACCGTCCACGAACCAGGTCTATATCCACCTCGGCGGACACATCCACATTTCCGTGCTGCGTCCCGAGAAGAATGAGACCGACTATCTCACCTACAGCTATATGACCGAGCGCTGCATCATCCGCCCCGGCGGCCGTCAGCAGGACGGCTATCCGGCAGGTTCTGTCCGCGCACAGCTCTCCGTGCAGGCGATGCAGGCGCGTATCGCCGAGGTCTATTCCAAGGAGCGCACGCCGTTCCTGTACTCGGCCACGGACGGCTATATCGAGCATGTGACCCTCGAGCAGATGTACCAGGCTGTCTCCGCGGGCGATTCCCGCTGTGAAGCGGTCGTGCGCGAGATCATGCAGGACTGGAGCGTGCTGCTGCATAACTTGGTCTGCTGCTTCCAGTCACAGCGTGTGGTACTGCATCACTTCGGGCTCTCCGAGCGCGGTTTCTCGCAGTTCCGCTCCTATATCAAGGAGTACGCCGGTGATGACATCGCCGAGCGCATCGTCCTGAGCACGGTGGAGGACAAGACGGACTTCTTGGCCGGCTGCTCGCTCATCCTCATGAAGAATTTCTACATGAACGGCGGGGCGGGGGCTCCGCGAAGGTAGCGGTGGAGACAATCTGGTTTTTTTGATCAAACTTTTTTTCTCTAAAAAAAGTTTGCAGGGGTCAAGGGGTCAGAGTCCCCTTGCCGCCGTCCGCAGACGGCGGAATCTCCTGAGCCCGCAGGCGCCCTGCAAGGGGTGAATTTCAAAAACAGTCCAGTGGACTGTTTTGGAA
>JAGADP010000106.1 GCA_017828885.1 Oscillospiraceae bacterium
CTTTGACGAGCTCATCACGGAATTTGAGAGGCTTTACGAGGAGGGATAATATGGATATCCGCTTTGAACTGATCAAGATCTTCGAGGACACGATGATGTTCATCAAGACCGATCCGGCCTTGCAGGTTGCATCTTCCTCCTCGGTAGTGCGCACCGTCCTCTACCCCGAGGGCGAGACGCCTGCCCTGCCGGAGAACAGGGGCTTCGACACAGCGGTCACCGTCACGAAGGAGCGCTCCTTTCAGGCGGCGATGCGGCTGCAGGCTGCCTATCCGGATGCGAAGATCGCCGTCCACAATTTTGCCTCTGCCACCAATCCCGGCGGCGGCGTGACAAGGGGCTCCCGGGCGCAGGAGGAATGCCTGTGCCGCTGCTCCACGCTCTATCCGGCGCTGAATTCCAGGCAGCTCTGGGAAAGCTACTACGGCTTCCACCGCAACCGCCACGATGTGCGCTACACGGATGCCTGCATCTACACGCCGGACGTCGTCATCTGCAAGAGCGATGAAGATTTCCCGGAGCGTCTTCCGCAGGCGGAGTGGGTGACGGTGGACGTCCTGACCTGTGCCGCGCCGAATCTGCGGGAAACGCCCTATAATCCGATGAATCCCGGCAAGGGCGATGCCGTACAGCTCAGCCATGACGAGCTGTACGCGCTGCATGTGAAGCGGGCAAGGCATCTGCTTTCGGTCGCTGCGGCGAACGGAGATGAAGTGCTGGTGCTCGGTGCCTTCGGGTGCGGTGCCTTCCGGAACGATCCCGATGTGGTCGCAAAGGCGTACAAGGATGTGCTCGCGGAGTTTGACGGCATGTTCCGGGCGATCTGCTTCGCGGTGTTCTGCACGGAGCGGGAGACGCGGAATTATGGCGCATTTGCGTCTGTTTTAGGTTGATGATGCAGCAAAAAGCACCTGCTTTTCTGAGCAGGTGCTTCTTTATGCATATCCTTCTTTGTGCTGCCGGATCATTCCAATCCACAATACTGTTCGATCTCATAATCCTTGTCGATCAGAATGTAATCCAGTCCGTATCGGCGGCAGTTCTGGAGATAATACCGGTTATCCTCCCTGACATGTTCTATCGTGAGATCTGCATCAGGAAGCCGTTTTTCGATCACATTTTCATGCCCGATGATCGCATCAAAATGCTCGTTGATGTAGTGCTCGCTCATGACAAGACAAATATACCGGATCTGCGACAGATAGGCTTCCTCAAAGCTGTCCTGCCAGTCAAACGGGATATAGCAGCCCTCCACGATCAGGTTCTGCTCGTTCTCGATCGCCGTTTTGATCATCTCCGCCACGATCGGCCACAGATAGGCTGTCAGTGCATCATCATCGCAGGGCGTCAGCGACGTTTGTCCGCTTCGGATGAGCCCCATTTTCAGATGATCTATGGACATATAGGGATAGTGATGCGCTTCAAGCATCTTCTGGGCGAGCAAGGTCTTTCCGGTGTGCGAAGCGCCCGTGATCAGCACGATCATAGTCTTGCTTTCAGCTCCTCTCTGACACGTTCGAGGTCGCTGCACGTCAGCAGCGGGATCAGCGCATTGATCTCCTCGATGCTCTTCTCCCACCATTTGAAGCGCAGCAGCAGCGCTGTCAGCTCCGCATCGAAGCGTCTGCGCAGGAGCCTTGCTGGATCGCCTGCCACAATGGTGTAGGGCTCCACATCGCTGCCGACCACACTGTTGGCACCGATGATCGCACCGTCTCCGATGTGAGCGCCGGGCAGAATGGTCGCATGCTGACCGATCCACACATCATTGCCGATGACAGTATCGCCCTTCAGCGGCAGATTCTCCATAGCGGGCAGCGCCATGTCCCAGCCCTCGAGCGTGTAGAACGGGAAGGTAGTTACCGCATTCATCTGGTGATTTGCCCCGTTCATGACAAATTCCACGCCCGCCGCGATCTGGCAGAACTTCCCGATGATGAGCTTATCGCCGATCCATGGATAGTGATGCGTGACGTGGCTTTCAAAATCGGCATCCGCAATATACGAAAAATCGCCAACGATGATATTGGGGTTCTGGATCGTTGGCTTGATGTAGATCTCATTGTCATAGCCCGGGATCGGGTGGATCACTGCCGGATCCGGTGCTTTTCCGTTTTTCATGGGGCTCCTCCGCAGAGCCCCGGAGCGATCCGCAGACTGCTCCGGGGCTGATACTTATTTCGAAAAGCGTTTCCGGAACAATGCCGGATCCTTCTCATACAGCGCATCCGCCATCTCATCGACCAGGCCGATGAGCATTCGTTCGTAGCTGCATTGCAGCGGCGAGACCTGGTTCTCGTTGCCCGTTTCAAGGCGGTTCAGGCAGCCGCAGGAGTTCGTGCAGCGATCCCGCAGTGCACAGTCCCGGCAGGTCTCCGGGACGGCTTCCCGCTTGGACAGCTCGATCTGCTTGGCACGGTCAAGGCCGTGGAACACATCGCCCAGGCAGTAGTCCGGGTCGCCAATAAACTGCGTGCAGGCGTAGATCTTCCCGTCTGTGTTGACCGGCATCTGGCGCATGCCGAGGTGGCACCGATCCGCCGGCGAATAGCCCGCCAGCAGATCCCGGATCTTGCTGTCGATCGGGCTGAAATAGAAGGGCTTGCCTGTAAGGAGCTTTTCGCTGTAGAATGCGGCGATCTCCCTGAGCTGCTCTTCGACGATGCCGAGCGCCTCATCCGTCCAGTGTACCTTATTGCCATAGGCGATGGTCGCCGTCATCCGCCGGAAGCCGAGGTTGTAGAGATACTTCACCGATGCGGCGTACTGCGGTGCCGCCTGCGGGGCGATCGTCATCATCGCATGAGAACCGGGCAGATAGCGCAGCAGCAGCTTTGCCTTTTCCTCAACGATCGCGAAGCTCCCCCGCCCGTCCGCAAAATGCCGGC
>JAGADP010000107.1 GCA_017828885.1 Oscillospiraceae bacterium
ATCTGTCGTCTCCGATGTCAAGGGAACGACCACCGATCCGGTGTATAAAGCAATGGAGCTGCTCCCGCTCGGGCCGGTCATGATCGTGGACACGGCCGGGATCGACGATGAGGGCGAGCTTGGCAAACTCCGGGTGGAAAAATCGCTTGCGGTGCTTGCCAAGACGGATATTGCCGTGCTCATCGTGGATGGAACAGTCGGACTGGCTGAGGCTGACCGGAAGATGGTCGCCGAGTTTGAGAAGCGGAAGCTGCCTTATATCATAGTCTATAATAAGTCTGACCTCGGGGATTCGCCTGCCGTCAGCTATGCGCACGAGATCACGGTCAGCGCTGCGACCGGGGAGAACATCAACGAGCTGCGGGAGCTGATCGCCCGTCAGGTGGCACCGACGGCGAACGCCTCTCCCCTGCTGGCGGATCTGGTCAAGCCCGGGGATCTGATCGTGCTGGTCATCCCGATCGACGAATCGGCGCCCAAGGGACGCCTTATTCTGCCGCAGCAGCAGGTCATTCGCGCGACGCTGGAGGCTGGTGCGATCCCTGTCTGCTGCAAGGATACCGAGCTGGAGATGACGCTCCGGCAGATCCCGACGCCCCGCATTGTCATCACAGACAGTCAGGCGTTCGGGAAGGTGGCACCGCTCATTTCCGAGGAAATACCGCTGACCTCCTTCTCCATCCTCTTTGCGCGATACAAGGGTGATCTGGCGACTGTTGTCCGCGGTGCGGCGGCGCTGGACAAACTCAAGGACGGTGACAAGGTGCTGCTTTCGGAAGGATGCACACACCATCGGCAGTGCAATGACATCGGTACGGTCAAGCTGCCGCGGTGGATCTCTGCACATGCTGGCTGTCAGCCGGAGTTTTGCTGGTCGAGCGGCACGGGATTCCCGCGGGATCTCTCGGACTATGCGTTGGTCGTCCACTGTGGGGCTTGTATGTTGCCGCCGCGGGAAGTGCAGTTCCGGCAGAGCATCGCCGCAGAGCAAAACGTTCCCTTCACAAATTACGGCACTGCCATTGCGCATTGTCATGGCATCCTGCGCCGGAGCCTTTCGCTGTTTCCAGAGGTTCAGGCGTTGCTCGATGAATAAGCTATCCCCCGAAGTGATACAGGTCACTTCGGGGGATCTTTGTTGATGCTATTCGTCCAGTGTGTCTATAAAATCCTGTATGACATTCGCGCATGCGTCAGACTTCTGCTCGTAGATACAACGATCTCCCGGCAAAAGAACGATCTCGCAGTTCCCTAATTGATTGGCGTAGGGAGAAAGGGTGTTGTCACGGATCTTCTGACGGAACGCAAGATATTTCTCATATAGTGTGTTGTCATCCGTATCCGGATCGAGATGAAAGAATTTCAGGTAGGTTTCTCTGTCCAGTCCGTCGTCTGCGATCAGCTCCTCCTTGGTCGTGTAGCCGAACTCTGCACAGATTTTGCAGCAGTATCGTGCGGGTAATCATAGAACAGCTCATCAAGCAAGTGGTCGAGCGCTTTGCCATCACCGCGAGCGGCTTTGGACAACGTTCCGATATGCTGTGCCAGCAGCTTGAAATACATCCAGTCGCCGTCACGGTCGAACTTGCGGGTGGAGTTGATGAGGTGGTTCTCACGCAGACAGGTATAACCCCTCCCCTGCTGCTTTCCGTAGGCTTTCAGACGCTTGGCCGTCTCGACATCCTCCATCGCACGGATGTCTGCAAAGCCGCCGATGGCATCAAAGGTCGATTTCTTTGCCCAGAAAATGCCGCAGTACAGCCCTGTCAGCCGGAAACCGATGCGGCACATCCAGTCGTTTAGATACAGCGGAACGGAATAGCGCTCAAAGCGGATCGGTGCACCGCCGCCGATGTATCGCCCGCTCCGGAGAAGCCGATAGATCTCGTTGAGTGTGCCGGGTGTCATACGGTTGTCGCAGTCAATGGTGACGATGATCTGTCCGGTGGCGGCTGCGATGCCGGCGTTTCGGACTTTAGCAATGCAGCGGGAGCTGTCCTTCACGATCACAGCCCCACAGCGACGGGCGATCTCCTCGGTCTTGTCGGTGCAGCGGTTGCATACGACGATGATCTCGGTCTTACCGGGGTATTGCTTTGCGGCACGGCGGATCGAGGCGATGCAGCGCCGGACATAGCATTCTTCGTTGTGTGCCGGGATGATAACGGAAATCACGGGCTTCATGGCGTCCTCCTATCCGATGTTCGAGGCGATCCCTACGGAGACATAGCGCTCTGTTACAGCGCGGAAATCTGTGCCGGGTTCTGCGTCCTCATTGTATTCGCCATGCACCATAAGTCGCAGGCCGCCATCCGGGAGCGTTTTGACTGCTTCATAGGTATCACGGTAGAAGGCACCTCTCGAAACAGGTCGGTCGCGCAGAACACCCTTGCATTCCGAAAGCGGACAGCCCGGGAAGTTGATGTTGACGATCTGACCGTAGTCAAGCTGCATCGTAAGCAGCTCTGCAAGCAGCTCGGGCAGATAGTGCTCTGCAACCTCGTGGCAGCTCTCGGCCTGTTCGGACAGCGCTGCCGAAAGAATGCCCTGAAATGCGCCCTCAAAGGCAGCTCCTGCTGTTCCAGAATACTGGATGTCGGTGGCGACATTATAACCGCGGTTGATGCCGGAGAGCACAAGATCAGGCTTTTGCGGCAGCACATACAGACTGCCGACCCGGACGCAATCAGCAGGCGTTCCGGAGCAGGTATACGCGTGCACGCCCTCCACAGGGAAATCGTGTGGAAAGACGTCGATAGTATTGTGCAGCGAAATAGCGTGAGATGCAGCGCTGCGCTCTCCGTCCGGGGCAACGACCCAGACCTGTCCAAAGGCTGTGGAGGCTTCCGCAAGCCGGATGATACCGCTATCGAGGATACCGTCATCGTTGGTGATCAGTATATTTCGCATGGTCTCCTCCTGTCAGTCAGACTGTGTTAAGCTGCCGAAGCAATGTGTCGATCAGCGGACGCTTGGCAAGACCGGATGAAAACGCCGTTGCGCCGCCCGCAGCAGTGCCGAGTCGGAGCGCTGCATCATAATCACCACTTAGCAGCCCGGCCACAAATCCTGCCAGCATGGAATCCCCTGCCCCGACGGAATTGATGACCTCGCCCCTGCACACGCTGCAGCGATGTACTTGGCCTGTCTCATCGAGCAGCAATGCGCCGTCGCCTGCCATGGAAACCAGGACGTTCCGGGCGCCCATGGCCTGTAGTTTCGCGGCATGGACTACGATCTCTGCCTCTGTATGCAGCCCGGTTCCGAACAACTCCCCCAGCTCAATATGGTTTGGCTTGATGAGGAACGGATGCAGCGGCAGGATCTGCCGGAGCAGCTCCCCTGCTGCGTCAACGATGATCCGAACTTCCCTGCCGGAAAGCCGCTCGATCATCTGGCGGTAAATGTCCTGCGGCAGACTACCGGGGATGCTTCCTGCTAAAATGAGCGTATCGCCGTCCGCAAGGGCTTCGATCTTTGCAAAGAGCGCGTCAAGCGCCTGTCGGTCTATGGCGGGGCCTTTACCATTTAGTTCAGTTTCCTCGCCGGCTTTCAGCTTCACATTGATGCGTGAAAAGCCATCTTTCAGATGAATAAAATCCGTGTGGATGCCCTCGGCCTGCAAGCCGTGCTCGATTGCCTTACCCGTGAACCCTGCCACAAAGCCGAGTGCTACAGACGGCACGTCCAGCTCTGCCAAGACACAGGACACATTGATGCCCTTGCCGCC
>JAGADP010000108.1 GCA_017828885.1 Oscillospiraceae bacterium
CGGATATAGCGGTCGTAGCTGATGTTCATGTAGCTCCAGAGCTTCTTGAAGATCTCCACGATGCCGTCAACGTATGCCTTGGGTGTGATACCGGCCTCGGCGGCCTTCTGCTCGATCTTCTGACCGTGCTCGTCCGTGCCGGTCAGGAACATGACATCATGCCCCTGCATTCTGCGGTAACGTGCGATCGAATCGCACGCAACGGTCGTATAGCAATGCCCGATGTGCGGATTCCCCGACGGATAATAGATCGGGGTAGTGATGTAGAATTTGGACATGGTGATTCCTCCTTTGGAAAATAATATGAAGAGAGGCCGGAGCCTCATTTGAATATTATAGCACATTATTCTGCATTGGTAAAGATGTGGAGCGAAAAAAGACGTTGCATCCGGTCAGGGGAGCGCCCGATCGCTTCGCTCCGGGCGCTCCTGGGGGGACGGGGCTGCGCCCTGCGACCCCTTTTGGGATGTCAGTGGGCTTGCGCCCTACTGACATCTTGCTATTGATCAGCGAACTGCTGCTGTGTTTTCGGAGGGCTGCGCCCCATTTCAGGGAACTGTACTCCCGCACCCCCTTTTGTGCAGCTACCTGCACCCGCTATCCTTATATAGCAAAAACGCCCCCTCCAACCGGAAGGGGCGTCATTCTGTCTATTACGCATCCAAACTCAGATCCGCACCTGCTTTTTCTGGCGCTTCTCGTAATACATCCGTTCGTCCATCTGGCTGAGGAACTGATCCGCAGAGGCATCCGCATCGCACCGGAACATGCTCTGTCCGATGGAGAAGGACAGCTGATAGGGCTTCTGTGCCTCCGCATTGAAGCGCTCAAGCTCCGCGCGGATGCGATCCTCCGCCTTTTGCAGCTCGGCAGGATCGTCATTCTTTTGCAGCACGATGAACTCATCGCCCGCAAAACGCACCAGCACAGTGTCCTTTGTTGCAGCATTCCGCAGGATCCGCGCCGTTTCGACAAGCGCTTCATCGCCGATGGAATGCCCGAAGCGGTCGTTGATGGACTTGAAGTCATCCAGGTCGAGCATCAGCCCGCCGACAGTGCCTTTGCGCTGCTGTGTGCCGATGAGGAACTGGTCAAGGTAGTTGCGGTTGTAGAGCCGGGTCAGCGGGTCGAGATAGCTCATCTCGTTCTGCTGTCCCATCCACATGCCCACAAGGCCGATCGCCACAGAGCACCAGCCCGTGGAGATGCCGTAGATCAGCACCTGCGCCGAAGCACCAAGCAAAATCGGCACGATGAACAGCCATATAGGGAAAAATTCGTTTCTTCCGTGCTGCCGGAAGGCACGTTGCCGCAGCACAACGCTGTAGCCGAGATAGAACAGCATCGGGATATAGAACAGATACCCGCCAAGCTCGCGGTGGTAGAGATTCTGCTCGTCGAGCCGGAAATAGAAGCCCAGCCAGTAATTCGGGATGAGCAGAAGCACGCAGATGATCGCCGGTATGGCGACAAACCCGTAATACTTCCGGATGCGTTCCCGGTCGCGGTAGAGCTGGAGATCGGCATAGACCGTCCAGAGGAAGGCCAGCGTCACATTGGCGGCATACAGCCACGAATTGCAGAGCTTCGAGAGGATGCGCACACCGGCATAGCTCTGTCCGTCGATGATGAACGTGAACATTTCCACCAGACAGCTGATCGCCGTCAGAGAGATCACGAGCGTCACCAGCCGGTCGCCCTCCGTCCTGCGCTGCCGCACCAGATGGCTGCTGATCAAAAGCACCACAAGTATCGTGAAACCGATGCAGTTTGTCACGATGATGGATTGCAGATTCATTATAACCTCCTGAAAGGAGCGTATTGTTTGTTACTTTGGCAATGAAAGCGGGTCAAGGGGGCGCAGCCCCCTTAAAACGCTTCCTCCCCCGCTTGCGGCGGAGGTGCATGCTTTAGTTGTCTATTAGGTGAAAGGGGCGTAGTATCATAAATAGATGTATATAGATATAGTATACCATAAATATGAGCAAATTGCAATTGTTTTTATAAAGAATCTGTAAAAATAAGTTATTTTTTCAAGCCGTGTCTCAGATCACATAAAACCACGCCTCATCCTCGGAAAGATCGTCCGGCGGGGCGGGGTGGGCGGCGTCATACTTATAGCGCAGCTCCTGGTTCTTGACGCTGACGCGGGCGCCGTCTGCCACGGACTTGGTGATGAAGACATTACCGCCGATGACCACATCCCGCCCGATGACGGTCTCGCCGCCGAGGATGGATGCACCGGAATAGATCGTCACATTGTCCATGATGGTGGGGTGGCGCTTCTTGCTGCGGAGCGCCTGCCCGCCGCGGGTCGAGAGCGCACCGAGGGTCACGCCCTGGTAGATCTTGACATTGTCGCCGATGACAGTCGTCTCGCCGATGACGATGCCCGTACCGTGGTCGATGAAGAAATACTTCCCGATGGTCGCGCCCGGATGGATGTCAATACCGGTGCGGCTGTGCGCATGCTCGGTCATGATACGCGGGATGAGCGGCACACCGAGCAGAAACAGCTCATGCGCGATGCGGTTCACGAGAATGGCATAGAGCCCCGGATAGGAGTAGATGATCTCGTCCTTGTTGTAGGCCGCCGGGTCGCCGTCATAGAACGCCTGTACATCGGTCTCGATGTAGGCGCGGATCTGCGGGAGCTTTTCGAGAAAGGCGAACGTGACCTCCTCGGCATGGTTCTCGATGGTCTCCTGATCCGCCTTCTCATACTCCGGCGCATACCGCAGCACGATCGAGATCTGCCGCATCAGGTGGTAGATGACATCCTCAAGCAGCATGGTCGTGTTGTTGCGGACGGTGTACACCCGGTAGGATCGGTTCCGGAAATAGCCCGGGAAGATGAGCTTTCGGAGGTTTTCGATGATCTCGATGACGACCTCCTTGTCCGGATGGTCGAAAGTCTCCACATGGTCAATATCCTTGCCGCCGCTGTAGTCCACAAGGTAGTCCTCCACAAGGCGGTTGATCTGGTTTTCAAGCTTATGTGCCATAAAGCACCTCCTGCAATGGTGATTACTATTATTATATAGCAAAATGGTAGGAATGTCAACGGGATGCAGCAAGAAAACCCCGCCGCCACCCAAAAAGCGGGGCTGAGGATGCCGCTACAGTGATTATGCACAATAAAACGCCTGAAATTTGGTGCCCCCGAAACGCCCCGCCTCTTGTTGACATCCTCCCGGAAGTGTGCTATAATAAAAGCAATGAAACAGACTGCATTTTTTGTTGAAATTTTGTATAAAGAGGAGAGAATTATGAAGTTCCAGAAAATCGCAGCGCTCTGCACAAGTCTTGTACTTGCTGCATCTGCCATCCCGCAGCTTGCCGCGCAGGCGCAGTTTACCGATACCATACATCCGGCTGCCGCAGATACGGCCGCGGAGCTCCCCGCAAGCTTTGACCTGCGTCTGAAAGGTCTGGTCTCCCCGGTCGGCGACCAGGGTCCCTACGAGACATCCTGGGCCTTCTCCGCGCTGGCAAGCATCGAATCCGGCGAGATCGCGAAGGATCCGGCAGTCAACCTGTCCGAGTGGCACCTTGCCTACTACACCTATTGCAGCAGCTTCGGCTATGCCTACAGCACCGACCTGCCCTTTGACGCCAGCACCTACGATGCCCAGCAGGAGGCCGGCATCCTGACAAGCTGGATCGGCCCGGTGCGCGAGGAGGAAGCCCCGATGTACGGCGATATGGGCATCCTTGCCTCCACCCCCACGATGGAGGAGGTACGCTCCCAGGCGTCCTACCACACCACCGCAGCCCTCCGCTATGATTATCAGGTACCCGCGAACGGCAAGGCCGATGCCACTTTCACGGCGCAGTGCGATGCCATCAAGAAGGCCGTCTACGGCGGTCATGCCATCGACATGAGCTATTTCGAGAGCAGTGCCTTCTACAATAAGACGCTCTCTTCCTACTACTACAACGCCAGCTCCGGCGGTGAGGGTGCCGCATGGCACTCCGTTGCCATCGTCGGCTGGAACGATGCCTACCCGGCGGATGCCTTCACCACCAAAGCCCCCGCCGACGGCGCATGGCTCTGCAAGGACAGCCGGGGCGTCTCCCACGGCGACAACGGCTATTTCTGGATCTCCTACTATGATACCACCATCAGCGACCTCTACGAGTTCCAGGCAGAGCTTGCCCCGGAGCACAACCGCCTGTACCAGCATGACGTCTTCGGCAACTCCGGCGCCTATTCCTACAGCGAGGACGGCGATACCTCCGTCATGGTCGCCAATGTCTTCACAGCCGAGAATGACGGCTGGGTGACCTCCGTGATGTTCTGCAATCTCGTGGCAGGCGATGAGGCCGAGATCACGGTCTATACCGGCCTTGATGACGCCAGCAATCCGGTCTCCGGCACGGCGTCCCAGCCCGTCAAGACCACGCTCAGCCAGGCCGGCTACCAGACGATCGAGCTCGGCAAGGCTGTCCCCGTCAAGAAGGGCGAGCAGTTCTCCGTCACGGCCAAGCTGTCCGGCGAGAACAAGGCAAGCCGCATCCCCTGCGAATTTGCCGCCCAGACCGAGATGCACCATGCAGACGGCTCCACCGAGGTCTATGAGGGCATCTACACGATGGAGATGCTCAACCGCGATTTCGCGACCGGCCAGAGCTTTTTCAGCGGAGACGGCACCGTCTGGTATGATATGTACAATGTCGTGCCGAAGAACACCACTTCGACCGTAGAAGCTCCCACCGAGCCGAGTGAGTTACCCACTGAGGCAACAGAAGCTCCTACCAAGGCGACCGAAGCGCCCACCGAGGCTACAGAAGCCGCTACAAAGCCGACCGAAGCACCCACCGAGGCCACAGAAGCCGCTACAAAGCCGTCCGAAGCACCCACTGACGCTACAGAAGCCCCCACCAAGGCAACTGAAAAGCCCACCGATGCCGCTGTTCCGGAGCTCACACCGCTTTCCAATGACGAAGCACCCGATCCGACCGAGGCACCGGCCGCCGAGAACACCGAGCCGCAGCAGGAGTATTCCAACACCGTCAGCAAGGTCGGCAACATCTGCCTGAAGGCCGTGACGGTGGACAGCGCGACCGTGCAGTTCTCCGACTATCATGAAAGCATCCCCGCCGGCGAGCAGATCTCGCTGTTCAACTACGACCAGGCGCCGATCTACTATTCCGTGGACGGCACAAACTTCGAGCTCTATGAGGAGCCCATCGGCTTCCCGGAGGGCAAGTCCAGCATGACGATCTCCGCCTTTGTGGATGTCTCCATCCTCGGCGGCACAGAGGACAAGAAGCTCTATACCCGCACCTATACCAAGCGCCATGCAGCACTGTCCAGCCTGCTCTGCATGGAGGACAGCTTCGCAGGCTATGCCGAAGCCGACCCGACCGATCCTTCCAAGCTCTCCTGGAGCGTGAGCGCAGACAGCCCGAAGCTGGTATTGCAGCCCATGTCCACCGGCACCGTCAAGATCGACGGCAAGGAGATCGAGCCCGGCCAGGCGCTTTCCATC
>JAGADP010000109.1 GCA_017828885.1 Oscillospiraceae bacterium
CGTATCTGGTCGTATTCGATACAGCTGACATGGATTCCTTTGCCAGACCCATCAGCGAGAGCACATCCTTGATGAGGAACTGCCGTGAATTGCCCTTGATGACGGTATCACCGACAACGACCGCGTAATCCGCATTGGTCACGCCATAGTGTGCCACAAGCTCCTGCATCTTCTCATCCGCTGCCGAACGGACACGCGCTTCAAGGCTCGTATCTGCCGGGTCGGGGGTCTGGTTTCTGCCAAATTTTGCGTCAAGCTGCTCCTGGAACTGCTCCTCCGTCACGCCGTCCGCCAGATAGACGGATACGACATTCGGACGGTCGTTGATCTGCGTTCTTGCATAGCCCTCCGAGGTGAGATAGAGCCCCATGCCGTTGTTCATCAGGGAGCTGGTCACGCCGGTGATGATGTACTTCTGCTCCATGCCATTGCCTTCGAGGATGATGCTGTCGCCGACATCAATGCCCTCCTCACGGCAGCGAGCCACAGTGACCAGGACCTCGTTGTCATGCTCCGGGAAGCGCCCACGGGCGGGAAGGATATTCTCCGCATCGGCAAAGTTGTCAAAGACACAAGTGAAGCCCTCATTATCCGAACCCTTCACCGAAAGCCAGGCCATTTTGTAGGTAACGATCGCCTTGCGCACCTCGGGCATCTCTGCGATCTCATCGCGCACGGCATAGGGATCCACGCCGTCATTCACGGTCACTTCTGTCGTAATGTCGTAGTTGCACATGGAGAGCAGGTAGTCAATGCCTCCTCTGAAATCATACGCAGCAGTCACGCAGAACAGGATCGCCACGCCGGAGGTGATGATGCACAGCGCCACGCCGAGCGAGGACTTGAGATCGCCTAAAAAGCTCTTCATGGCGAGTGCAAGATTGATGCTCCCCTTTGCCTTCTCGAGCGGGAGGAGGTTTCTGCCGAAGTGATGGGTCTGGATGCCCTTCCGGAAGGCAATGACGGGCGGGAGCTTCTTGATCTTTGCCGCCTTGATGAGTGCGATGACCACGACCATGCACGTCACAAAGAGTGCCGCCAGGATGATCTTTCCGGCATCCGTTTTCACGGTGACGATGCGTCCGATCATGCCCTGAATACCGAGATTCATCACCGGACTGACAAGCACTGCACCGATGGCACCGAGCAGCGCACCGATGCCACCGCAGAGGAGATACTCGTACACATACGAGAGGGAGATGTCCTTTGACCGGTAGCCGAGTGCTTCGAGCACGCCGATCTGCTGCATCTGGTCGTTGATGTCATCGGAAATGCGCTGTAGGATCATCAGGAGCGCCGCTAAGAGCGTCACGCCGGAGAAGAATGCCAGGAAGTACATGAACATATCCATGAATTGCAGGGAAGTCGCCTTTTCGCCCTTTGCCGAGGAAGCGCTGGAGGTGGAATTGATGTTCTCACCGGAAACCTCACAGCAGCTCTTGATAAAATCATAGCTGTCGAAGTCATCCTCCGCATCAAAGCTGAGCGCCCTGTATTCCATGTTGTAGCCGGACTGGAACAGCACCCGGAACAGGGCATAATCCCCCTCGGAGATCACGCACCGGTAGCCGAAGCCTGATGTGGCGAACAGTCCCGCTTCATAGAAGCCAGCCACGGTGAACGAATAGGTCTTCCCGTTGTTCAGGACATGGAAGCTGTCGCCCGGTACATAGCCCTGTGCGATCCGGAAATACACCGGCAGCCAGATGGGATGCTCGAGCTCTGCGATCTGTGCAACGGGAAGCTGATCGTGCTTGACGAAATCCTCGATCTTCCGCTCGGATTTTTCCGTCAGGAACCAGTAATTGTTGGAGGTCTTTTCCTCGTCGTTTCTCTGCACATCCAGTGCCGAGCAGCCGACCATGTCGCACTCAGCGATGTCGGTGATGCCGTATTCGTCTTCGAGGATGTCGCGGTAGATGTCGCGGTATTTGCTCTTTTCGATGAAGACAAGCCGGTTGTAAGCGCCGGAGGACGCAAAGCTGTCATCGAACGCCTTGCTCGATTTGGAAAGATTCGCTGCAAATACCGCCAGCATCAGCGTGGTGAGCAGCGTCAGGAACGCGATGGCAACGGCTTCCTTCCGGTTCTTTTTCAGATTGAACAGCGATAATCGTAATGCATTCATGAGATCACCCCTTACCAGCCCATTTCCTCGAGGAACGCGCTCAGTCCGGCGCGGCGCTCGTGCTTGTCGTCCTCGCCGTAGGGCTTCATGCGGTAGTCGCCGACCACACCGCCATCCCGGAGATACAGCACTCGTGTGCCGCGCAGGGCGGTCTTCATATCGTGTGTGACCATGACGATGCTCTGGCCGTTCTTGTGGATCTCCGTGAAGATGTCGAGCACATCGCGGCTCGATGCGGAGTTAAGGGCGCCGGTCGGCTCATCGGCAAAGAGGATCTTCGGGTCATTGATGATCGCCCGCACGATGCCGACGCGCTGTGCCTCACCGCCGGAGAGCTGGTTGGGATACTTCTTCCAGTCCTCCTCGTTCAGGCCGACCTTTTTGAGCAGATCCTTTGCCTTGTTCACCAGCTCCGGGCTGTTCTTCTGCACGATGAGCGCCCCGGTCAGCACATTGTCAAGCACCGTCTGGTTGTCGAGCAGGTACACACTCTGGAACACGAAGCCGCAGTTGCCGCGCCGGAACAGGGCAAGCTGGTCATTGGAATAGCCCTCGATCTGGGTATCGCCGAACCAGATCTTGCCGAGGGTCGGCTTATCCATGCCGGAGAGGGCATAGAGCAGCGTGGACTTTCCGGAGCCGGACGAGCCCATGATGACCGTGAGGTCGCCCTCCATGATGTCCAGATCGAGGTTCTTGATGACATGCTGCTGCGTACCGCCGTTGGAAAACGACTTGCAGAGTTTTTCTGTTCTTAAAATAGAAGAAGCCATATATAACATCCTTTCTTGCAGAGATTTCCTGCGTTCTAAGAATATTATACATGACTTCCGGAATAACTTCCATAAAAACTTCTTGTAAAATTCCTAAATATTTCTTAAATCCTAACTCAACGGTATCACCAGCGTGATCGCCAGACCGTCTCCGCTGGTTTCTGCAACAAGATCGCCTTCCATCTTCTTCATGAGCATTTTCGCGATATACAGCCCCAGACCGTTGCCGTCTGTGTCGCTCTCCTTCCATGCCTTGCCCCGATAGAATTTATTGGTGATGAGCTCCAGCTCCTCCACAGGAACGCCCGGGCCGTGATCCTGGATACACATTTCAAGAAAGCCCTCGGACAGCCGGAAATCCACGTTGATCGCGGTATTGGCGTACTTATAGGAATTGGAGATGATATTGCCGATGACCTGCGTCATGCGCTTCCGGTCAATATGAAGGATCACAGAAGGCAGCTCGCCCATGACGGCAACATGCTGATCGTCACAGCTTTTCACGATCTCGGCAAGAACACCCGAATCCTCGTCACGGCAGCTCACCTTGAACTCGCCAAGATCGTCAAGCGTCGAAGTAAAGAGGTCACTCACCAGCGCATTGATCTGCCCTGCCTTTTGCAGAATACCGCTCACGCCGTCGGACATGCTCTCTATTTCCTCCGGCTCCAGCGTAACTGCCTCGCCGGACGCTTCCGCTTTGACAGAAAGCCGCATCTGCAGGACTTCCGCGGCAAGTTGGATGCCCGTAACGGGGGTTTTCAGGTCGTGGCTGAGGGAGGCGACCAGCTCGCGCTCCTTCCTCTGCAATTCCAGCTCACGCTGTCTGGAGGCCGCAAGCTCTTCGCGCATGATGTCAAAGCTCTCCGAAAATGCGCCAAACAGATTGTCCCGATCCATGGCAAGCGGCGTGTCGAGCTGTCCTTCTGCGACCTTGCCGGCGAAGTCCTTCATCCGCTGGAAGGGCGCAATGACGTTCCTGTTAAGATAAATGCCGAAGCAGATCATCCCCAGCAAGATCAGAACGGCGCATATACTCACCCCGGCGATCATGCGGGTGCGAAGGATCCTGTAGCCCTCCATGCCGTCATCAAGCAGAATGACGCTGCCCCAGACACCGCTGTCGTCCTTCACATACTGGTACGGATAAGCCTTCTGGATCGCCGTTTCCACGGAGAGCTTTTCGGGCGCTTTCGCATTGGCATACAGCACATGATCGGTCATATCAAGTATCACGAACGACACCGGGTAGTCCGTATGCTCCAATGCATCCAGATCCGTGCGATGCGCTTCGGCAGTACGGGCAATGTCGTTGAGTACTGTGATATGCTCACGGGACGTTGTAATAGTGCCGGAGGTCATCACAGCAAGCAGCATGATCGCCGCCAAGAACAGTACCGCGACGGACAGCAGGAGCATCAGATAGCGTTTCATGCATCGTCACCGTTGCCGTCTGTCTCGATCACATACCCGACACCCCAGACAGTCTTGATGATGCTCGGGTTTTTCAGATCGGTCTCGATCTTTTCACGAACATGCCGGATGTGGACAGAAATCGTGCCGTCACTGGTGTAGGCATCGCCCCAGACATTCTCGAGCAGCTCGTCCTTTGTCACGACCCTGCCGGCGTTTTCGAGCAGATAGGCCAGCAGCTTGTATTCCATTGCCCGCAGCTCCTCCTGCTTGCCCCCGACCACCAGCTTGTGCAGCGCGGTGTCCAGATACACATCCTCACGGATGTATAGTCTGCTCCCGTCTGCCCGGGATACCGGCTCCGGTATGACGCTCTGCGCAGCTTCACGCGCTTTCTCGTATCTGCCAAGGATCGCTTTGACCTTGGCGAACAGAACATTCAGCGTGTAGGGTTTCTTGATATAGTCGTCGCCGCCGATGTTGAGTGCAATGATCACATCGTCGTCGCTCGTTCTGGCGCTGATGAACAGGATGGGCATGTCATAGCTTTCCCGGATCTTTTTGCAAAGGTCAAAGCCCGATCTGTCACCGAGATTGATATCCAGCAATAGCAGCGAAATGCTGTTGTCTTCCAGAAAGGCTACTGCCGCTTCATAGCTGGTGACATAGGCCGTTTTCAAGCCCAAGATGTTGAAGTATTCTGCTGTCGAGCGTGCGATCAGCTCGTCATCGTCGATCATCAAGACCTTGTAGTCTGTGTTGCTCATTTCCGCCTCCTGTATGTTTTTGGCACTGGATCTCTAACAGCTATTATACACCAGGAAAATAAGATTGTCAATAAGATGAGCAATGTCCATTTCCGCATTCTTCGATGCTCCAACAAAGGCAATCCACTAAAAAAGCGGATCTCCTGTCCAGAAAATCCGCTTTTTGCATGATTCAGCTTTCCTTGAGCTGCTGCTTTCGTACCAGCTCGGCAAAGGGGCCGTTGTTACTGATCAGCGTCTGGTAATCGCCCTGTTCGGCGATCACGCCGTTTTGCAGCATGATGATCCTGTCGCAATCGATGACCGTTGAAAGCCTGTGTGCGACCATGAGCACTGTACAGCGCATCTGATAGACTGAATTCAGCACCTGCTGCTGTGAGATATTGTCGAGAGCGCTTGTTGCCTCGTCCATGATCAGAATCGAAGGCTTCTGTGCAAATGCCCGTGCCAGCATGAGACGCTGCTTCTGTCCGCCAGAGAATCCGCCGCTGTTGCCCTCGCTGATGTCTGTCTCCATCCCAAGCGGCAGCTCGCGGATGTCATCGGCGATGGCAGCACGCTCGGCAGCTTTCCATGCCGCAGCTTCATCAACCCCTGAGGAGGTGAAGCTGATATTGTCATAGATCGTCCCCGGGAACACCCGTGTGAACTGGAACACTGATGCGATTCGCTTCCGCAGTGAGCGCTTGTTCATCGTTGTCAGCGGCTTTCCGTCATAGTACACAGCGCCGGAATCCGGTTCGATCATGCCAAGGAGCAGTTTCAGCAGCGTGCTCTTTCCGCAGCCGCTCTCACCGACAAGCGCTACCTTTTCTCCTGGTTTGATGTGGAGACTGATATGATCCACGCACCCGTGCTCGTGTTTGTCATAGCTAAAGCACAGATCCCGCAGCTCGATCTCCCCTTTCAGTTTCGTGACATATTCCACGCCTGTCTCAGTCTCCGAGGAACCGAACAGCTCCCTGAGCTGACCGAGCAGCGGTTTCATCGTCACGATATTGTTGCACATCCCCACAAGCAAAGAGATGGTGGAAGCCATCAGCGAATAGGAGGCCGTGAAGGCGATATAATCGACCTGCGAAGTGCTCGTCACTGCTGCAAGGATCAGCAGCGCGACAGTTGCAGCCGATGCGACCGCACCGACGATCTTCTCGTTCAGCAGGATATAAGCCGGCGGTTCAAGCTCCGCTGCAAGCACTTTTCTGTAGTTGTCGGCAGTTTTGGCATAAACACGCTTCTGGGCGCCCATGTTCTGGATCTTCTGCATCCCTTTGAGCACCTCATACATGAACGAATCCGCGTTCTGTTGAAGCAGGATCTTCTTTTCCGTATGCTTTGCCGAAGCTAATGTAAAGAGTACCGACAGCAGCATTTGCAGAACGATCAGCAGGACCGCAGGAATGACGAGCGACGGCGCAAGTTTATACATCTGAGGTATATAAACGATCGAAAACAGCGTACTGAGCAGGTTGTTGAGCACAAAGTTGATGATCATATCTGTCAACCGGCTGCCGTTCCGGATCTGGTTCGACAGTTTGCCTGCGCCCATGTGTCCGAAGAAGCTGTATGGCATGAACAACAGCTTTGCCACGATCGCCGTCTGCATCTGCGCAGACATCCGCTGTTTCATCTGACCGAGCAGAAATGTCTTGATGATCGAAAATGCGCCCTTCGTCAGTCCTGCAAGCACAAAGACTGCTCCGCTCGTCAGCAGATACGGGATCGCACCCTCTCCGATCTCGACCACGTTTGACAGCACCTGCTTGTTCACATTCGGTGCAACGAGTCCGAGCAGCGTGACAGCCAGCGAAGCCGCAGCGATCGCCGGGATGTCCCCGGGTGTCACAAGATGAACCATGTATTTCAGGAACTGCCAGAGCGAGAAGCTCCCTCTGCCCAGCGGTCTGAATAGGATATAGGCATCTTCCTGCAATTGAAGCGAACGTGTGACTCTGCCGCGTTTCCGGCTGTTTGGCTCCAGATATTCATATCCCACGACCCCAGGAGACAGCACGACCGGCGTACCGTCTTCCAGGAACGCAATGATCTGGTTGGATTGCTTTTTCCAGAAGGTATCATGGATATGGATCTTCTCATACATGATATTCTCAGGGTCAAGCATGGCTTCGAGCAGTTCCTCCGTCGTGCGGCAGCCTCTTGCTTCGCGCTCAGCAATGTTGAAGCGGCGCAGCACCACGTTCACTGCTTTTCGAGTGTTTTCAAGCAGATCGGCGTTGGTAGCATTCTCACGGCCTTCCCGGAGTGCTTCATCCGCCGCCTGCACGAGCTGGTTATCCAGCGTTTCCCGTTCACGCAGAACATCTGAATAGATCGACATAATGCATCCTTTCCTGCGTCTTACCAATCAATGCAGACTGAGCAGCTTGTAGTACAGTCCCTTCGCTGCATACAGTTCGCTGTGCGTGCCCTGCTCAACGATCTTTCCGTGATCCATGACAATGATCTTGTCGCACTCCACCACAGTCGAAAACCGGTGTGCAGCGATCAGGCAGGCTGTCCGCTTGTCACGGATCGCCTGGAAGACCTTCTCCTCGGTCTTGGCGTCCAGTGCCGAGGTGAACTCATCCAGAATGAGCAGCGAAGTCTCCGCAGAAAGCGCTCTTGCAAGCTCCAGCCTCTGCTGTTCGCCGCCAGAGTAGTTCCGCCCGTTATCACTGATCAGGGAATCATAGCCATAGGTATTCTTCATGATACGCTCATGTATCTGCGCGTCCTTTGCCGCCAGTATCATTTCAAAATCCTCAACGGTGCTGTCCCACATTTTGAGATTCTCACGCACCGAATCGGCAAACATGTTTACCTCCTGATCCACGCACGCCACCGAACCGTAGAAGACTACATCGGGGATCTCGCTGCGGGTCTTCCCGTCATAGGTGATGCTGCCTTCCTGCGTCTGGTACATGCCGGCGATCAGTTTCATGAGCGTACTCTTGCCGCAACCACTCGCGCCGACCAGAGCGACCATCTCGCCAGGGTCGATCGTCAGGCTGACATCGTCCAGTACGGCTTTATCATTCGGATTGTACCGGAACGTCAGATGCTCGGCTTTGACACGGATCTTGAGCTTTTCCGGCTCCGCAATATCGCCGAGCGGGATCTCCGGCATGGGTTCATAGCTCTTCATGTCGTTGATCCGCTCCAACACCGTGTTCATTGTCTGGAGCTGCTTTGTGGTGGAAAACACATTAGTCAGGTTGGAGCTGACACTTGAGAAAACCGACTGGATGCCGGCGAGCATACCCATCGTCAACTGTCCCTTGATGATGAGATAGGCGCCCAGGATCAGCATGATCGCAGAGGACGACACATTCTGCAAAGTCTGGAGCATCGAATACAGCGCATCCAGACTGATCGTCTTTCTGTCAGCGGCAACGGCTTCGTTCATCTGATCGTTCCAGAGCTGGAAAAACCGATCCTCGCTGCCGCTTGCCTTGATGGAGTCGATCGAGTTGATCGCATTGAGCATGGAGGAGCGCATGGCTTCGTTGGAAGCGATCACGCTGCGCTTGGTCATGATCATATATCGCTGGAGCAGCAGTATCAGCAACGTGATGAGCAAGTACACGCCGATCAGCACACCAGAAAGCAGCGCATTATAGCTGAATATCAGAATCAGATAGAAGCACAGTGCGATCGTATTGAACAGCTTTGGTGCCAGCGTCGAAAGCAATGACTTGTCGATCGTCATGTTGCGTTCGAGGCGATCCATGATCTCTCCCCTGCTGATCTTCTCGAAATAGGAAAGCGGCAGCCGGAACAGCCGTTTATAAATATCTGCCCCCGATGCCGCAGCCATTTTCCGGCTCACTTTCGCACTGACGACCGTATCCGCCATCGTGACGGCGATCTGCGCC
>JAGADP010000110.1 GCA_017828885.1 Oscillospiraceae bacterium
ATCGTGACAAAGCGCCGTGTGACCATGACCCTTGAGGAGTCGGATGCCTACCTGATGCAGCACAAGAAACCGGTAGACCTGAGCAAGTATCTCCAGAAGCAGATCTTCTCGGAGCTGGATGTCTTCCTCGACACCTATCCGATCGTGCCGAAGCAGTACATCAGCTACCAGCGTTCCGCCTTCTTCGGCAAGGACGACCCGGACTTCCGTCTGACCTTCGACCGCGAGATCACCGAACGCCGCTATGATCTTTCACTGGCGCTCCCGAGCTACGGTGCACAGATCATCGCCCCGAACCAGAGACTGATGGAGGTCAAGATCGCCGGCGCTATGCCGCTCTGGCTCTCCCAGAAGCTCTCGGAGCTGCAGATCTACAAGGTCAGTTTTTCCAAGTACGGAACAGCTTACACGCGCCATGTCCGCAACGAACTCTACCTCGGCGGGCATTTTCAGCAGAGAACGGCGGCGGCAGCGGCAGACGCAGCCCAGCGCCCCATCATCCAGAAGACCAACAATCCTGGATTTTTTCACAAGCACGGCGTCGTTCTTCCATGACGGACGTGCAGAGAGATAAAAGCGATGTATGAAAACCACCTGCGCACCGGTCGCAGCACCGGTCCGGCGCTGTCCAATAGAAAGGAAGTTGTACTATGAATAATCTGTTTTCGTCTATCCTGTCCTCCTCGGATGCCGTCTACGGATCCGTGACCGAGGTCACCACAGGCTCCTTCATCGCCTGCCTGCTCGTTTCGCTGGCACTCGGCTTCGGCACGAGCCTCGTGTACATGTTCACCCACCGCAAGGAGGGCTTCACCCAGAGCTATGCCGTGACGCTCATCATGCTCCCGCCCATCGTCTGCGTGCTGCTGATGCTCGTGAACCTGATCGGCGGCATTGCGATCGCCGGCATCTTCGGCCTGACCCGCTATCGTAGTGTGGCAGCCGACCCGAAGGACATTGGCTATGTGTTCCTGGCTATGGCGATCGGTGTCGTGGCCGGTATGGGCTATATCGTCTACGCGATCATCTTCTTCGTCATCATGGCAGCGGTGCTGATCGGTCTGGGCTTCTTCAACTATGCAGCCCCCAAGACCAGTGACATGACCCTGAAGATCGCCATTCCGGAGAATCTGAACTATGACGGTCTGTTCGATTCCGTCCTCAACAAGTACTGCACCTCCTGGAAGCTCCGCAGAGTCAAGACCACAAATTTCGGCTCCATGTTCGATTGCATCTATGCCATCAAGCTTCCGACCAATGTGGAGCAGAAGAAAATGATCGACGAGATCCGCACCCTCAACGGAAACATGACCGTGACTTTGACGCTCTTCAAATACGACGATCAGATCTACGAGAAATAAGCGAGGAGGCGCGGAGCCCGCGCTGGCGGCTTCAAGCATTCGATCAAAATATCATAAGGTGAGCCGGATGGCATATGCTGTCCGGCGCCTTGTCCTATCTGAACATATTTCATCGAAGGAGGAATGTCCCATGAATACTGCTAAAAAAATAGCCTGCTTCCTGATCGCAGCTGCCATGTTTACCGGCTTTGCTGCCTGTGGAAAGAAGCAGGAGCTGACTTCATCCGAGACCACCACCGAGACCGCGGCGGAAGCTGCTGCGGCATCTTCTGAGGAGGATGATTCCGAAGAGGATGACGAGAGCGACGACGATGCGCCCATCGACCTCGACAAGGTGAGCGTCAAGGGCAAGGAGACGACCGCGCCCAAGGCGACGACTGCCACCGCCGTGACGACGGCTGTCACGACAGCGGCCTCCGGTGCGACCACAGCCGCCACGACCGCCAAGGCCGGCTCTACCATCCAGAAGGCCGGGCAGACCGATGCCAAGCAGACGGAAACGCAGGCCATGACCGATCCTGCCCCGGAGAACGATGCACCGCCGGAGGAGAAGACCGTTTCCGGCGTGATCGACCTGGGCAGCGGCAGTTTTGAGGGCGAAGGCATCACGGTGGACGGTGGTACTGTCCGTATCACCGGAAGTGGTACGTACATTTTGAGCGGATCGCGTTCCGGCATGGTCGAGGTCAACACGACCGCGAAGGTCAAGCTCAAGCTCAATGGCGTCAATATCAGCAACCCGGACGGCCCCGCCATCCTCTGCACGGATGCCAAGCGTCTGACCATCACCCTCATCGAAGGTACGTACAACGAACTGAACGACGGCGGTGGTGCGCATGACGGCACCATCACCTCCAATGATACGCTCGAGATCAAGGGCGCCGGTACGCTGCGCGTCAACGGCAATGTCGGTCACGGCATCTCCTCCGACGATGATATTGTCATCAAGAATGGCGATATTACGGTCAATGCCGTGAAGTCCGGTCTGATGGCGAATGACGACATCACCGTCAGCGGCGGCACGCTCCACATCACCGGCCAGACCAACGGCATGAAGTCCAAGGGCACACTGCATATCGAGGGCGGCTCCATGTGGATCTACGGCGGCCCGAAGGAGAACAAGAGCAGTCTGTTCAGCGGCGGCCCGTTCACGATCACAGGCGGCAGCATCTATGCGCTCGGCTGCGGTGTGACCGAGCCGGACGGCAGCTCCTCGCAGTGCGGCATCGCGGTGCGCTATAACCCCGGTCAGGAGGGCGGAACTGCGGCATCCCTGAACCTCAACGGCAACCAGATCATGTGGGAGAGCTCGCCCTACGCCTTCAACACGCTGTTCGTCTCCACACCGGACATCCACGAGGGCAATACCTTCACGGCCTACATCAACGGGGAACAGTACGGTGATGAATACACTGTGAACGGCGTTGCAGCCTCTGCATCGGTCGAGAAAAAGGTAGAGGAACCTGAAGAATAATCGCCTAAGATCCGCTTCTTTCGTTCGGAAGAAGCGGATTGTCTGTACATTTTGGCAATTGTAAAGACATTTTCTCAAATGAATAAAATATGAACAAAAACCGAATATGCGCGATTTCATAAAATATTCATAAATTAAGTAGCTAAAAACACAGTTTCATCAGAAAATCATCACATCTATGATATTAAAATATAGTTTTAGATATAAATATGTATTGTAATAAGGGCCGAAATCGAGTAAAATAATGAAAACAGCAGATACAAGGCCATCAGCAGGATCGGGCTTCGGAGGTTTCCCCTCTCAAATGCTTCCGAGGGTTCGGGTGAAATCCTGCCGAAAAAATGGAATTGCATCTTTGCTGTAGAAAAGTTAAGTTCTTTAATTATAGCGCAGTGGAACGCAAGTTCCAGTTAAAGAGCTGCTTTTCAAAAAAGTGACAGCTTGCAGTGCAGATGAGCTTAGCTCAGGAATAAGCTGTACATTTTTACCTTCCTCTTTATGAAAACATCCGACGGGAGTCGGGTGTTTTTAATTTTTTCGGTTTTGATATAATGGGGAAGCCTGTGGTGGCGTTGCTCCCTCCACCGCCAGAGGGGGAGGAAAAAAGGGAGGGTGCTGCGCACCCTCTGCAGTCTGTCAAAAAAGTGCCGAAGGCACAAAACGGGGTTTTCAGGGGCAGAGCCCCTGAAGCGGCTGCGGCGCGCAGCGCCGCCAATTCTCCCCCTCCCCTCTGGGGAGGGGGTTAGGGGGTGGGGTCAGTCGAAGAGAGAAACCGGGGTTTCTCGACAAGCTGGGGAGGGTGCTGCGCACCCTCTGACCCGCATTGGAAAAAATCTTGTAACGTTTTGCCCGCTGCGGGCTCTTAGTAATAGAAG
>JAGADP010000111.1 GCA_017828885.1 Oscillospiraceae bacterium
ACTGCCCGTAATAGCCCTCATCCTTCGGCATCATCCAGATCGCGGGCCACAGACCCTGACCGGCGGGCACCTTTGCGCGTGCCGTGACCTTGCCGTAGGTGAAGTCCTTCTTATTCTGGGCAGTCACCTTGCCGGAGGTGTAGTAGTCCTTGCCGTCCTTCTCGGACTTGATCGCCTTGATGACGAGATTGCCGTCACGCAGGAAGACATTGTCGGTCGATGTGGTGTACTCCTGGAGCTCCTCATTCGTCCAGCCCGGTTCATGGGGCTCGTAGTTCCAGATGGTCTCGTCGAGCGCATCGCCGTTGAATTCGTCGTTCCAGAGCAGTGTATAGCCCGGAAGCTCCGGTACCTCTGCTTCGGTCGCAGCCTCGGTCTCAGCCTCTGTTGCAGCCTCGGTGGGGGCTTCGGTCATCTCCACGACAGAAGATGCAGGCCCTGCACATCCCGTCAGCAGCAGAAAAGAAGCCAGTGCCGCGCAGATCACTCTTTTTTTCATACCCATTCCTCCTGTTTCCTGCGCCCTGCGCAGTATTCTATTATTTGCATTATACAACGAAATTGATAGAAAATCTACCAGAATTACTGCATTTATACAATTTTTTTGACACAGCAGGAGCCCTGCACGGCTGTACAGGGCTCCTTTTTCTCGTTTTATGACACTTTTGGGTTTAACGGTAGGAGCCGTTCTGCTCCTTGAAGCGCTTCTTCTCCTCGTACATGGCGCTGTCTGCACGGCGGAACACGAACTCGACCGCATAGTCATCCGCCGAGTACTCAGCCATGCCGACCGCAGCGGAATAGCGTTCCTGCAACGGTACATCCGTGTTGGCATAGCTCCGCGCAAAAGCCGCCCGTGTCTCCTCGAGCAGCGCCATGCGGTTCTGGTAATCCTCCCCCTCGAGGATCACGACGAACTCATCGCCGCCGATCCGGAATACCGGCGAATGCTTGTAGATATAGCACACCAGATGGCAACTGCCCTTGATATAGGCATCGCCCGCACGGTGTCCCAGCTCGTCGTTGATACGCTTGAGGTCGTTCAGATCGACCATGACGATGGCAAACTCCGCCGTCCGGTCGGCGATCTTCTGGGCAAGCTCCTCCGTCTTCTGTACATAGCCCGCCTTGTTGCCGACGCTCGTCAGGGTATCACGGTAGATCTGCTTGCTGATCTCGCCGATCTGCTCCTCCTTGTCCTTGATGTCGCTCTCGGCCTGTTCAAGGCTGTTGAGCGCATGCTCCTTGGCACGCTGTGCAGCAGACAGCTCATTCAGATGGTCGATGATATTCATCTGCATCGAGCGGATCGCCTGATAGATGTCATAGACCTCGTCACGGCTTTTCAGTTCCAGCTCCATGACACCGGCCTTCTCATAATCGGTATCCTCATCCGGCTTGAAGCGCTTCATTTCCTTGGTGATCGACGCCAGCGGGCGGACGATAACGCGGTTCGCAAAGAAGATCGCGCAGATGATGACGAGCACCACCAGAATGACGGCCGCCACGATGATCGCAGTAAAGTACCGGTAGCGTTCCGCCATGATCTCGCTCATATCGACATCACACCCGACATGGCAGACCAGATCACCCTGCGCATCATACACGCCCGCATACGCCGAGCAGAGCCAGCCCCAGTCGCCGTTGTTGATCGTCGGCTCGATGCGTTCCTCCGGCTCCACGCCGTACAGCTCCGGCTCACGATCCTCAAAATAGCCCGTCTCGTAGATGGGATTCTCGTCATCGTCGAGCAGATACATGTCCGTCACAGCGTCCTTGTCGCCCAGTGCCACGATGTACAGGTACTTGATGTCATCCATGTGGCTGAGGTAGTTGGTCAGCGCCTCCTGGTTGGCCTTGTACTCCTCCCAGATGCCTTGCTCCTCGAAATACGCCTGGATGGCGGCTTCGTCATCGTTCTCCTCCGCCTGATCGCGGAGCGCCTGGTACTCGTCCGACTCCGCGATGACACGTAGCCGCGCCAGAAAATCCGGATCGGAAAGCGATGCGTAATTCTCCGCCGTATTGTAGGCAAGGCGCTTGAAATAGGTGTCGATCTGCCTTGCACTGATGAGATAGGAAATGACCGCCGTGCCGCCTGCGATCACCAGAACGATCAATGTCATGAACAGGTACATCTTTGTCCCGATCGAGAACCGCCCCCGGGAGCGGTCTTGTTTTGTTTGAGACATGGGTCTCTCCCCCTTTGTGTCATGCTCCGCACCGCCAGACAGTGCATCTTTAGAGCAATCTAACTAAAACTATTATAGCATATCCTGCAGAAAATGTCAATCATTGTACAAAAAGAAGATGCACTATTTGGGGAAGAGCCTCCGAAAGACATCATGCCCCATATGCTGATGCAATTATCTTGCCGTTTTCAGGTAGCACAAGAGAAATTCCCCTTGACATTCCGCCTTTCCAATGCTATAATACCAAGTGAAACTTTATGAAAAATATAGTTTTACTTAGTTGAATAATAGTGTATCATGCAGTATGATAGAGATGGAGGCAGAGATATGGATTCCTTTGGCACAGTCCTGAAACGGGCAAGAACGCAGGCCGATCTCACGCAGGAGCAGCTTGCAGAAAAGATGGGGGTCTCCGTGACTTCAGTGCAGAACTGGGAGAGCGGCAAGACGAAGGTCAGGATCGACAAGCTCGAAAAGCTGGCCTACTTATATAACATCCCGCTGCAAACACTGACCATTGAGATGCTTGCAAGCAGCAGTCCTGCCCGCATGGACAACTTTCCGGATTTCCTGTTCGACACGTACACAAACGACATCATCTCCACGCTGCACCTGAATCTGGCGCAGCAGGAACTGTTTGGGATCCTGTACATTTATCATGCAGAATGCCTGGACAGGACAGGGATGCATTCCGACACCCTGCGGGAGGATCTGAAACGTATCCCCTTCGAGTTCGTCAGCAGATTCGGCAGCATCCAGCTCCTGAACATCGCAGAAGGTCTGTATCACGTCCTGCGGTATGTGAAACCGGACTTTCTCGTGCGTGTCCTGCGGATCGACCCGGAAAAGGAATTCGATGTCCGTATGCTTCCCAAGGAACTGATATGCGATTTCATCGACAACGGCTATCAGCAGCCTGACGACACAGACTGGGCGACTGATCACGGTCTGTGGTTCACGGTCAGCATGCACAAGGCAAAGGGGATACTGCCGCTTCTGGCAGAAGCCCCCGTACATCTGACCGACGGCAAATGGTCTGATCCTCTGCGGGAGGATGTTCCGGAACAGATCCGCCGTTTCGGGACTGCTCCTGCACAGATCCGCAGTCAGATCGAAGCCCTGACCGACTATCAGGAGGACGCACAGCACCGATGGATGCTGTCCCTGAACGCCCGCGGGAGAGAATTGCTTACATGGTTCCTGGATCACGAATCATAAAGGAGTTTTTGTTATGAGAGAATGGTATGAGCGTTTTCATGATACAGATTTCACTGCCTACCAAAGATCCGGTGAGGCGGCCGGCGTTTCCATCGTCAGAGATATGGCAGAGGACGTCAGCACGGCAGGAAAGTGGATCGACGTGATCGACATGAATACCTTCACCCACACGAGCGGCTGTCTGGGGTTCAACTGGATCATCGTCGAGCTGTTTCCCCGGATCACTGTCCCGGAGTACACGAATGACCGCGAGCTGAACCGCTATCTCTGCTGGCAAGCTGCCCATGAGGACATCGCCGCGCACCGTTCCAGAGGTCATCACGGCGAAAAGCACCTCGTCCTTTGCAGCCTGTATAAGATGGATGACCGGGACTACGGCTACAGAGTCCTTGCCTCCCGTCCCGTTCACCAGAAGCAGATCAGCCGTATCCGTTCTGAGGAGGATAGCATCGTCCGCCAGATCCGCGAAAAGCGCAAGCCCACACTCACAATGTTCCATATGGCATGAAAATCCCCCCTCACCATCGACGTCCGATGGTGAGGGGGATTTTGATAGATCTGTTGTTATCGCGGATCAGAGTCGTCCTCTGTCTGCTTGTGCCGGAGCTTGTCCTGATACATATCGACATCGGAACGCTTGATGCAGTCCACGATGCTGCTGTCGGCATCCTCCGCCGTGGCAAATCCCATCGAGATGCTCAGCTTGTTGTCACGGATGCGATAGGAACCCGCATTCTGCTTGGCATCGGCGATGAGCTGCTCCACCTGCTCAGGTGTCGCACCCGGCACGAACGCCAGGAACTCGTCACCGCCCATGCGGAACATACAGCAATCCTCCGGCAGCGCCTCCCGCATCACGCTCACGCACATGCGGATATACTCGTCGCCGATCATATGCCCGTAGGTATCGTTGATCTTTTTGAGATTGTCGCAGTCTGCGGAAATGATGCTAACCGGATAGGCCTTTTTCTCCTTCAGGCCGGCGATGTATTCATCGAGATAGCCGCGGTTGTAAAGCCCGGTGAGCTGGTCATGGATGGAACGCTCCCGTAGCGCACGCCGCATGAGCTCCTGCTCCGTGACGTCGTTGATGAGCGCTATGATGCCTCTGACACGGCCATCCGGATAGAACAGCGGCTCCTTAATGAGCTGGAGAAATTCCTGCTTGCCGTCGTTTTCCTCGATGATATAGGACGTCCCCTTGCCGCTGCGGATGATCTCCATATCCGCCAGCATGGCGAGCTTGGCGTTCTCCTTGTCCTTGCGGATCTCGAGGTCGGTCTTGCCGCGGATCGTCCAGTCGGGGTCGTCATCCGTGTTCAGATGGTGCCATGTCTGCGAGGAGAAAACATACCGCCCTGTCTCATCCTTCAGGAAGATATTGGCAGGAAGCGCCTTCAGCATCTCCG
>JAGADP010000112.1 GCA_017828885.1 Oscillospiraceae bacterium
GGAGGGCGCTCCGCAAGAGAGGGCGTCCCCTACTTTTCCCTCCGAGCAAGCCTATTCCCGCTGCCTTTATGCGGCGGCAAACAGTCTTTCCTCCTATACAAAATGCCCTCCCAAAGCGGGAGGGCATCGTCTTAATTATCCGTCAGGTCGATCTTATCATCATGCTTGCGCATCATCGACTGGATCACATCGTGATACAGCGCCGATGGATCGGTCAGGATCTGCTCGGCGATCTGGTCGGCCTGGTGCTGATCCGGTGTGAACAGCCGCAGCTCGAGCAGTGTCAGATCCCCGTCACAGAGCGTCACATGCAGATGCCCACCCTGTTCCAGCGGTTCATACGCGATGTGGACGTTCTTCTGGTTGCGTTTCCGGGTGACGGCAAGCTTGATCTTGCTGACGAGGTGATCCCGGTAGGACTTGGCAGCCACAGTCTTGAGCCGCTTGGCCGATTCGATGCCGATGTCCGTGACCGAGTACAGCTTCTCGCCGTTCTCACCTTCCTGGCAGCGCACGGAGCCGGAATCCAGCATCGCCTGCAAGGCGTCATTGTACGTAAAATAGTTGATGTAGCCGCCGGTCACGGCAATGTCATACAGCAGATCGCTGTCCACCGGGACTTCCACGCGGTACAGCATGTAGCACAGAAGGATCCCCGCAAGCGTCGGGTCAGTGATGACCCGGTCGGCCTTTTCAGAGATCTTCAGGAGATTCTCGTCCAGCATGTTTTTGCTCATGGTATCCCTCCTTGCTGAGTATGGCAGATCGTGCAGCCGATCAGCCGCAGAAATGCGGATAATCCATCATGTGAGACAGCAGCGCGATGTTCACGCAGGCCTCCACGCAGGGAACGGCCTTCGGTACGATGCACGCTTCGCAGCCGTTCTCGATCTCGAGCTTTTCGGTCTGCATGGTGGAAAGGTTCACGGACTCCTGCGGCTGTGCGATGGAAGCCGTCGGCTTGACCGCCACCCGCAGTGTGATGGGCATGCCCGAGGAAATGCCGCCGAGAATGCCGCCGTGGTTGTTGGAATGGGTACGCACATGGCCGTGGTCGTCTACATAGAAGCTGTCGTTGCTCTGGCTGCCGACCATTTTGGCAGTCTCGAAGCCTGCGCCGAACTCGATGCCGCGCACACCGGGAATGCCGAAAATGAGCTGTGCGATGGAGTTCTCCAGACCGTCAAAGATCGGCGAACCGATGCCGGCCGGGACGTTGACGGCTGCACATTCGATGATGCCGCCGAGGGACTCACCGCCCTCCTGCGCCGCACGGATGTCTTCGAGCATCAGCTTGCCCTGTGCATTCTTGATGACGGGGAAGCTCTTGTAGCGGACGGCAAGGATCGCCTCCTTGTCCACCTTCACCTGGTCAAATTCCTCGTCCCGGATGCCGTGGATCTCGAGGGCATGGGCGCCGACATAGATGCCCCGGCGCTCGAGGATCTGTCCGCAGACCGCACCCGCAAAGCAGAGCGGTGCTGTCAGCCGGTCGGAGAAATGCCCGCCGTCCCGCACGTCGTTGAAGCCGCGATAGCGCATCGTGCCGGTGTAATCGGCATGGCCGGGGCGGGGGAGGCGGTTGAGCTGGCTCATGTCGAACGTGGTCGGCTCGTTGTTCTGGATGAAGGCACAGAGCGGGGAGCCGGTCGTCCGGTCGCCTAAGATGCCGGACATGATCTGGTTGAATTCACCGCCCTCGTGGATGCCGGGCGAGCGCCGTTCCATGAATTGATGCAGCTTCTTGATGTCGATAAATTCGCCGGGCGGCAGATTATCGACCGTCACGCCGATCGCAGGCCCGTGTGCCTCTCCGAAGATGGATACAGAGATGCGGTTATTCCAGATGGATGCCATTGGCAACGCCTCCTAAGTTTCGGTAATCCTTGAAGAAATCCGGGTACGACTTGCGCACGCTGTCCGCCCCGAGGATGGTCACTTCCCCCTCTGCCCGTGTGGCAGCAATGGCGGCAGACATGGCGATCCGGTGGTCGCCGGCACTGTTGACCGTGCCGCCCGTGAAGGCCTTCACCGGGTGGATCTCCAGCCCGTCCGGCAGAATCTCCACCTCGCCGCCGAGTGCCCGCAGCATGGCAGCGGTCGTCTCGATGCGGTCGCTCTCCTTGATGCGCAGCCGCTCCGCATGGACGATGCGGGTCACGCGCGGCGCAAGGCTGGCCGCCACGGAGAGGATGGGCACGATGTCCGGGATGTCCTCCGCACTGATCTCCAAGGTCTCTTCCTTACTATTATACCACATGTCGGAGAGAATTTCAACAACTTTCCTGTCGCCCTGCGCAGATTTTTCCGGAAGATTTTCGAGCGTGATGCTGCTCCCGAGGGCATTGGCGGCGAAAAAGAACGCAGCCTGCGAAAAATCGCCCTCGATCTGCATATCCGCCGGCCGGTACTGCTGGTTCCCGGGGATGTGATAGCCCGTCTCCGTCTCCGTGACAGTAACGCCGAACTTCGCCATGCAGTCGATGGTCATGTCTGCATAGGGCTTTGACTGCAAAGCCGATGTCATGAAGATCTCCGAATCGCCCTCCAGCAGCGGGAGCGCCAGGAGCAGTCCTGTGATGAACTGCGAGGAAATATCGCCCTCGAGCTCGAAGCGTCCGGGCTGTAGCTGTCCTTCAATGGTGAAGGGCATGGTGTTTTCATAGGCAAATGTAATGCCCTTCTTGGAAAGCTCCCGCAGATAGGGCGTGATCGGGCGTTCCGGGAGCCGTCCTTGTCCGAGGAAGGTCGCCTTGATGCCGAGCGCAGCCGCTACCGGGATGAGAAACCGCAGCGTCGAGCCGCTTTCGCAGCAGTCGGCAGTCGCTTCCGCAGGTGCGGATGCAATGCCTGTCACCGTGAGGGAGGTGCCCTCCGCCGTGCAGGATGCGCCGAAGGCCCGCATGATGGAGCAGGTCGCCTCGATGTCCTTCGAGGTCGAAACAGCGGTCAGGTGCGATGTGCCGGCAGCAAGCGCCGCGCAGATGATCGCCCGGTGTGCCATGCTCTTGGATGCCGGCACGGAAACGCTGCCGGAGAGCAGGCGGGGCGTGATTGTCAGATCCATAGCCACCTTACCTTTCAAAGAGCCGGCAGAAATCATGGTACGGAGCGGTCTTGATGTGCGCCGTGCCGATGGGGCTGCATGTGATATAGCGGATGTCCGCGCCGAGGCGCTTCTTGTCGTGACCGCAGAGCGGCAGGAGCTGGGAGAGCGGCGCCTCGACATCGGTCGGGAGTCCGTAGCGCTCGCAGCAGGCCGCTAAACGCTCGTATTCCTCGGGGCTGCCGTTGTACTTCGTCATCAGGCACATGCCTGCGCCGACTGCACAGCCGTGGGTGTAGGTCTCGTAGTGGTAATAGGCCTCGATGGCGTGGCCGATCGTATGTCCGAAATTGAGGATCATGCGCAGACCCGTGTCGCGCTCGTCCTCGGCCACAACATCCCGCTTGACGGAAACGCAGGCCGGGATGATCTCGTCAAAATGCTCCTGCACCGTGTCGAGATCGCATTCGCAGAGCAGGTCAAAGAGCTTTGCATCAGCGATCATGCCGTACTTGACGACCTCGCCCATGCCGTCCGTGAGGAATTCTCGCGGCAGGGTGCGGAGCGTGTCCGGGTCGCAGAATACGGCATCCGGCTGGTAGAAGGCGCCCACGAGGTTCTTGCCCTCGGGCAGGTCGATGGCAGTCTTGCCGCCGACGGAGGAGTCCACCTGTGCCAGGAGCGAGGTCGGTACCTGGATATAGTGGATGCCCCGCAGATAGGTCGCCGCCGCAAAGCCCGTCAGGTCGCCGACAACGCCGCCACCGAGGGCGATCAGGCAGTCCGCACGGGTGATGTCGTTCTCGCAGAGGAAGCTGTAGATCTGCATGAGCGAGGCATTGCACTTGGAAGCCTCGCCGTGCGGGATGACGAACTTGACGGCTTTCAGGCCGGCCTCCGTCAGGGAAGCGATGAGCGCATCGGCATAGAGCTTGTCCACATTGTCATCGGTGATGATGGCGCAGGTCGAGCCGGAGATGAGGTCTTCGATCAGTGCGCCGCATTTCGACAGGATGCCCCGCTCAATGAAAACATTGTAGGCATCCCGCACAGGTACGTGTATCGTGTTCATGGTGTCCTCCTTGGTGTGGGTATAATATCCTATTATATATGATACCTTGTTTTGACGTTTTTGTCAAGCCTGAAAAACCGTTGGAACAGGGCAACAGCATTTACTCTGCTAAAGTGCATTTTTGAGGGCAGATCTCTTGACAGCCGCCCCCTCCGCCGCCGTTCGGCGGCACCTCCCCCGCAAGCGGGGGAGGATTTCAGGCGGGGCTGCGCCCCGCTACCCCCTTTTTCTCTTCGCCTTTGGCGAAGAGAAAGGTAAATGCTGTTGCCCTGACCGTTGGAAGTGTCAGAGCGGGGGGAGAAATTCTTGGCGGTGCTGCGCACCGCAGCCGCTTTAGGGGCTTCGTCCCTGAAAACCCCGTTTTGTGCCTTCGGCATTTTGGAGACAAAAAGCATCCCCCTGCCGGAGCAGGGGGATAGAAATTACTTTTTCACAAAATCGGTGATCTTGGCATCCTCATTGCCTGCGCCGACGGCAGCAGCATAGATGAGGATGATGGCGGCATCGGACGCATTGACGGTTTTGTCGCCGTTGACATCGGCAGCTTTGATCTGCGCCTCTGTCAGACCGGATGCCTCGCCCGCACCCATCGCAGCAGCGGCGATCAGGACCTTGGCAGCATCACTGGCGTTGACCGTGGTGTCACCGTCGAGGTCGCCGAGGGGTTGCTCGGTGGGCTCGATGGTCGTTCCCTCAAGGCTCTTGAAGGTGTAGCCATACTTTTTTGCATAGGCTTGAGCAGTGGAGTTGTCATGTCCGCAGATGACGCCCTCAAATGCTCCCACCTGGTGTTGCGTATCGTATTGATTGCTTATTGTTGTGGAATCATCCTCGATCACGCATTCCGGATTCAGTATGGTGATAGAGGTCAGTCCGGCGCAGCGTGAGAATGCCTCTGCTCCGATGCTTGTCAAGCTGTCCGGAAGGGTGATGGTAGTCAGATCGTTGCAGCCATAGAATGCATTCGCATCGATGCTTGCCACACCGTCCGGGATGGTGTAGCTCGTATCTGCCTTTCCTGCCGGGAACTGTACCAGTGTCTTAAGGTCGGCAGTCAGCAGGACGCCGTCCACGGCTATGTAGCTGGAGCCGCCGTCAACCTTGATCTCCGTGAGAGCGGGGCACGCTGCGAACGCCCCGTGATCAATGCTTGTCACACTGCCAGGGATGGTGACAGAGTCCAGTGCGGTGCAGAAGAAGAAAGCCCTGTATCCAATGCTTGTCACGCTGTTCGGGATGGTGACAGAGGTCATTGTTTTGCAGAAGCAGAATGCGGCTTCTCCGATACTTGTCACACTGTCGGGGATCGTGACGGATTCCAGATTGTTGCAGTTCTGGAACGTCTGTTCCGGGATACTCGTTACGCCGTCCGGGATGGTGACAGAGGTCAGCGATTTACAGTCATAAAACACACATTCACCGAGGCTTGTCACACCGTCCGGGATGGTGACGGAGGTCAGAACGTAGCATTGGCAGAATGCATATTTTTCGATGCTTGTCACACTGTCCGGGATGGTGACAGAGGTCAGGTTGTGGCAGCCGAAGAACGCATATTGCCCGATGCTCGTGATACCATCCTCAATGATCACTTTTGTGATACTATCTGCATAATCCTCCCAGGGTGCTTTGAAAAGATAGCTCATTTTGCCGGTTCCGCTGATGGTGAGCGTCCCGTCATCATCGAGTTTCCATGTCGGTTCGTTGATCGGCTCCGTCGGCTCGGTCGCCGTTCCGTCGATGACCTCAAACGTATAACCGTACTTCTCAGCATACGTCTGTGCGGTAGAGCCTTCATAGCCCCGGATGGTGCCGGTGAATTCATAACGATTATTCTTGTGATCAAAACCGGTGCAGATCGTATCTGCACTGTCACTGATCTCGCAGGCAGGGTTCAGGATGGTGATGGTTTTCAGCCCTCTGCAAGTGAGGAACCCTCTGTCGCTGATGCTTGCCACACTTGCCGGAACAGTCACAGACTCCAGCCCGTTGCAGCCCACGAATGTCTCCGTGCCGATGCTTTCCACGCCCTCCGGGATGGTGAGGGAGGTCAGTGCTTTGCAGTCAGCAAATGCACGGTTGCCGATGCTTGTGACGCTGTCCGGAATCTTGACAGATTCCAGTTTAGAGCAGAACTCAAACATATTGTTGCCGATGCTCGTCAGACCGGCAGGGAGAGTAACGCTTTGCAGCACATCGCAGGCTATGAACTGACCGCCCCCGAGGCTTGTCACACTGTCCGGGATCGTGACGGAGGTCAGCGCTCTGCAATCGGAGAATACCGCGTCGCCCATGGTTGTCACGCTGGCCGGGATCGTGACGGATTCCAGTGCGTAACATGAGCTGAAGGCATCGTAACCGATACTTGTCACACTGTCCGGGATCGTGAAGGATGTCAGTGCATCACACGAGAAAAATGCACTTTCGCCGATACTTGTCACGCTCTCCGGGAAGGTGACGGAGGTCAGCTTCTCACAATCACAGAATGCTTTTTTGGGGATGCTTGTCATGCCGGACGGGATGGCGACGGATTCCAGCGCTTCGCAGCCCCTGAACGCTTCCTCGCCAAGACTTGTCAGACCGTCCGGGAGCGTGACAGAGGTCAGCGACGAACAGAACCGGAACAAGCCTTCTCCGATGGTCGTCACGCTGTCGGGGATGGTGATGGATTGTAGTGCTGTGCAGCCGGGGAATACATTGTCTCCGATGCTTGTCACGCTGTCCGGGATGGTGACGGAGGTCAGCGCCGTGCAGCCGGAGAACGCTGCTCGCAGTCCGATGCTCGTCACGCCGTTCTCGATGACAATGCTCTTGATCTGCGGCTTCTCATCCATCCACGGAACGGCATCTGCGTTCATCTCGCCTGTGCCGCTGACGGTGAGCGTGCCTGCATCATCAAGTTTCCATGTCAGATTCTCCCCGCAGGTGCCGGAGGCTTTTTCTGCCGGTTCGGTTGCGGGCTCGGTGGTCAATGGCGCAACCACAGACAAGGGAGTGAATGATAGAAACATATCCCCCCAGTCGTGTTCATCGCACGGCTCCCATTCTCCGGCTATGGTTCCATCCTCCAGCATTTCCGGCTGAGTACAAATAGATTTCCAAATGGGATATGACGTAGACAAATCACGAACTTTGTATGCCTTGGTCAGCACAAGACTGCCGTCTTGGATTTCCCAAACTGCCATAACGGAGTCCCCTTCGCTGTCCGTGCTGTTGACCTTTGTATAGACAAAATTTGTTTTTTCTGTGTCCGAAAAAAGGTGTGTGATGGTACCGTTTTCATAATAGTAGCCTTCAATAAGAGAATAGTTGTTATAACTTTGAGCAGCCGAAATGAACAAGAAATTCTCGTAAATGCAATAACTAATCTCAGAGGGTGTCTTATCCTTATATGTGGTCAGCCACTCACTGCTGACGGAATCCAGCTCCTTGGTGTTGAGGATGCCGGTTGCTGTCTTTCCCTTATAATTTGCCCATTTCTCCGAAACATTTTTCCGGTACATCTCCACAATGTCCGCAAAAACCGGATTTTCGACCTGGTGAAGCTCCGGCTCGGTCGGTTCCGGTTCGGGCTCAGTCGGCTCTGTGGTCGTCCCGTCAAGGCTCTCGAAGGTATAGCCGTACTGCTCGGCATATGCCTGTGCGGTGGAATCGCTGTAGCCACGGATGACAGTTGTTTCAGCGCACATTCCCGGCGCATCATAGAACTCACAGTCTTTGTTCAGGAATGTAGCTGTTTTCAGCGAGGTGCAGCCGGCGAGTATGGCACCATTGACAGATGCAACGCTCTTCGGGAGCGTGATCTCTTCCAGACCGGAGCCTGAAAACGCGCCATAGCCGATCTTTTTGACAGTCTCCGGGATGGTGACCTTCTTCAAAGCTGTTGCATAATAGAACGCATTGTCCGGGATCTCCTCCAGTCCCTCCGGCAGAATGACCTTTGTCAGGGACTTGCAGCCGGCAAAGCAGTCGTGCTCCAGTGAACCGCCCTTTCCGAACATGACGGACTGCAATTCTTCGCATTCTTTGAAAGCCCAGCTGCCGATATAGACCTGATCCGGGATCGTGATCTCAGTGAGCTTGGTCCTGGAGAACGAAAGGTGGCCTATCTGTGTAATGTTCGGCGGGATATTGACCGTGGTCAGGCTCGTGCAGCCGCAGAACGTTTCGTCCGGGATCTGATCTATGTTTTCCGGCAGACGGACGGTCTCCAGATTCCGGCATTCAAAAAAAACATTGGCATCCATGACCGTCACGGAATCCGGGATCTCGATCTGATAAAGGTTGTTGCAGCCGCAAAACGCATGATGTCTGATCCTCGTGACGCTGTCCGGGATCGTGACGCTCTGCACCCATGTGGCATAAAAGGCTTCTGAGCCGATGACAGTGACCGGCAGGTCGTCTATCTCCGCCGGGATCTCGACAGTCTCAGCTTTTTCGTCGCAGTCCGTGACCTCGGCATAGTCGGCGTATTTGGTGAAGGTCAGGTCGCCGTAGGTCACCTGTTCCCCTTCTTCGCCTTCTTCGGCAACGGCAAGCATACCGGTGCTCAACGGCAGTCCTGTCATCGGCGCCGCTGTGCCGAGCATCAGAAGTGCCGTCAGTCCGGCTGTGATCCTGTGTTTCATAATGCATCCTCCTACTCACTTATGATTTCCCCCACTTCATGTGGATAATTCTATTATCCTGCAAAACGGCAGGCAATGCAAGCAATTGGACAAAAAGCTTCCCATTTTCTGCTATCTGCACAAACATTTCTCCACTGTTTTGTGCATCTGCATAAAAGCATCCCCCTGCACGGGGCAGGGGGAAACGCTTATTTCTTTGCTAACATCAGCCGCTTCAACAGCCCGAGGTCGAAGATGTCGATCACGCTGTCGCCGTTGAGGTCGGCGACATCCGAGTTTTTCAGCTCGCCGACGCCGAGGAGGTATTTCTGTAGTGCGATGATGTCCGAAACGCTGAGGGAGCCGCTGCCGTCCGTGTCGCCGAGGAGGAGGGCGGGCGGTGCTGTGGTAGGTTGCTCGGTGGGTGCTTCGGTCGGCTTCTCAGTCGGTGCTGTGGTAGGCTTCTCGGTAGGTGCTTCGGTGGGCTTCTCAGTGGGTGCTTCGGTCGGCTTCTCAGTCGGCTTTGTGGTGGGTTTCTCGGTGGGGGCTTCGGTGGGTTTCTCAGTCGGTGCTGTGGTGGGTTTCTCGATAGGCGCTTCGGTCGGCTTCTCAGTCGTCTCTGTGGTAGGCGCTTCGGTCGGATCTGCATTAGAGGACCCGCCCGGCGCCGTATTGGGCAGTAGCTCGAACGGATAGCCATTCAGCGCAGCATAGTTCTGTGCCGTGGTGCCGTCATAGCCATAGATGACCGGCGGCTCCGTGCAGTGGAAGAAGATCATGGAGCCGATGCTCGTCACGCCGGCGGGGATCGTCAGCGAGGTCAGGCTCGTGCAGCTCTGGAATGCATAGCCGGAGATGGTCGTCAGGCTGTCCGGGAGCGTGACAGAGGTGAGGTTCTGGCTCTTGACAAATGCAAATGTCCCGATGCTCGTCACGCCCTCCCCGATCACGATGCTCTTGATCTTCGATTTATCGCCGAAGTCCGGGCGGTCAGCCATCTCGCCCGTTCCGCTGATGGTGAGCGTGCCGTCCGGGGTCAGCGTCCACGTCAGATGCTCGCCGCAGGTGCCGGTCGCGGTCTGTTCCGTTGGGTCAGTCGGCGGCTCGGTCGGATCAGTGGGGCGTTCGGTCGGCTCGGTCGGCGCGGTCGTCTCGGTGGGAGCTGCATCGTCCAGGATGAGGATACAGCCGTCCACGCCCTCTACATCATAGTCGAGCGAATACAGCATATTCTTGCACCAGGCCGCCTCCTCGCCGGCGGGGGTCTTAGTGTTGACCTTGATGGCGTACCGGTCGCCGGCCTTGGCATCTGCCGGAACGGTGACCATGAGCAGCGCGATGTTCATGGAGCTGGTCAGGGAGCGGGCGCTCGAATCGGTGAGCCACATCTGATTGCCGGATAGCGGCATGATGGTCGGGAGCCTGTCGAGCGGCGCACCGCCCAGCTTCAGCGCCTTGTCGCTGTCCTCTGCGACAGAATAGGTGCAGCGCGGATCGACCTCGATCCCGAACTCGTAGTCCGTCCAGCCCTTCGGCATGGAGCTTGTGCGGATGTAGATGGGAACGGGCTGTTGAATATCCTTCCGGTCAACGGTCACCTGATCGACCGTCACCCGGAACACGCCGTCACTGGCCGACGCCGGAACGATCCCCTGCGGCACGGCGCCGATCATGGTACAAGCCGCAGTTGCAGCAGCAGCGGCCTTCTTCCACCAATTCATATAGAATACCCCTTTCATGGATGCGTGATACAACACTATTATCCTACAGAATGGCAGATTTTACAAGAGTATTTGAAGAATATGTACAAAAATTCCCGATTGTGCACAAAGCGGAGGGCCTTGTTTTGTGCAACACTCCTGCGAAGGGGCATAGAGATCCCCCTGCGGAGGGGCAGGGGGATGTGATTCAATGAACGAAATCGGTGATCTTCGCGTCCTCCTGACCTGCCCCGACGGCGGCGGAGTAGATCAGGATGATGGCGGCATCGGAGGCGTTGACCGTACCGTCGGAATTGACATCGGCAGCCTTGATCTGCGCTTCTGTCAGGCCGGATGCCTCGCCCGCGCCCATCGCAGCAGCGGCGATCAGGACTTTGGCGGCGTCACTGGCGTTGACGGTGGTGTCGTTGTCGAGGTCGCCGAGGAGGGGGGTGGCGGGGTGTTCGGGGGATGCGCCGAGGGATTCAAAGGGGATGCTGTATTCCTGCGCATAGGTTTCAGCATAAGAACCGGCGTAACCCTTAATGGTCAGCTTATAACAGTGATGGAATGCAAACTGTCCGATAATTGTCACACTGTCCGGAATTGTCATTTCTGTCAGACTGGTGCAGTCAAAGAATGCATTACGTCCTAAACTTGTTACGCTGTCCGGAATTGTAACTTCTGTCAGACCTGTGCATTCATTGAATGCATTGTATCCGATACTTGTCACGCTGTCCGGAATTGAAATTCCTGTCAGACCTTCGCAGTTATTGAATGCCGCATCTCCGATACTTGTCACACTGTCCGGAATTGTGACAGCTCCGGAACAGGTTTGCCCGTCAATGAGTATCCCGTTTACAACAACAAGCGGATTTTCCGCCTGTTTCGCTTTCAGCCACGGTGTTCCCTTAAATGCAAAACTACCGATGTTCGTCAAGCTGTCCGGGATCGTGATGTCTGTCAGGCTGGTGCAGTTATAGAATGCACTGACTCCGATACTTGTCACGCTGTCCGGAATCGTAATTTCTGTCAGACCAGTGCAGTATTGGAATGCACCCTGTCCGATACTTTTCACGCTGTCCGGAATTGTGACAGCTCCGGAACAGGTCTGCCCGTCAATGAGAAATCCGTTTACAACAACAAGCGGATCCTCTTTTTGTCTGGCTTCAAGCCACGGCGTACTGCGGAACGGATTGCATCCAATGCTTGTCACGCTGTCCGGAATTGTAATGTCTGTCAGACTGGCGCAGTATTGGAATGCATCCTCTCCGATACTTGTCACGCTGTCCGGAATTGTCATTTTTGTCAGACTGGAGCAGTATCGGAATGCCATGGCTCCGATGCTTGTCACGCTGTCCGGAATTGTAATTTCTGTCAGATTGGTGCACCTCTCGAATGCATAACCTCCGATACTTGTCACGCCGTCCTCAATGATAACGGTCTGAACGCTCTCCCAATCATCTTTATAGATCATATTGGAATCATACATTTTCCCCGTGCCGCTGATGGTAAGCGTTCCCGCATCATCGAGCGTCCAGGTCAGGTTTTCCCCATAGGTGCCGGATATCGGCGTTTCTTCCTCTGCCTGTGCGATCAGAGCAGTCTCCGGCAAAGCTGCCATTGGCACCGTCGAGCCAAGCATCGTCAACGCCGTCAGCGCAGCTGTCCATCTGTGTTTCATACGATCCCCTCCCGTTCCAATATTCCACATCACCGTGGTGTTACCTCTATTATGCCACGCCCAATAATAAAACACAAGCGCAAGCAATGAAAGTTTACACTTTTTCTATTTTCTGCACAAAGCGGATGTCTTTATTTTGTGCAACAATCTCCCCGAAAAAAACTCTTGACAAACCCCATCGAATGTGCTATAATACTCACATAAGAAATGCAATGACGGAGAGAAGTAGCACCGGAGATCACTTGCAGTGAGTGCGGGATAGTGGGAACCGCGCAGCAGAGCCGATGTGAATAACACTCCCGAGCAGCAAGCTGAACGCCTTCGGGTCAGTAGGTGCGCCGTATGCCGTGCGTTATACGGAGACGCTTATTCGAGCGGTCGAGTGGCTGTGCAGGAGAGCTGCATGGCAATTCAGGTGGTACCACGAGAGCATTGCTCCCGTCCTGATCTTACGTCAGGACGGGATTTTTTCATTCCTGACGGGCTCACCCCAAAACTTTACCGAAAGGAAGATCATGCATGAAGCACATCGACATCAAGCAAATTTTCACCGATCCCGCTTACATCGGGCAGGAGGTCACCGTCTGCGGATGGGTGCGCACCTCCCGCAACTCCAAGACTATGGCGTTCCTCGCCCTGAATGACGGCACCTCGCTGCCGCATCTCCAGATCGTCATCGACAAGGCGACCGGCATCGACTTTGAGGATGCCATGCCCGGCGGCACCTCCGTCAAGGTCGTTGGTACGGTCGTAGAGGGTCAGAACGGCGGCGTGGAGATCAATGCCAAGGAGATCACCGTCCTCGGCACCTGCCCCGCAGAGTATCCGCTCCAGAAGAAGCGCCACACCCTCGAATTCATGCGCACCATGCCGCATCTGAGAGGCCGCACGAATACCTTCAACGCCGTGATGCGCATCCGTTCGGTGCTGGCACAGTCCATCCACCGCTATTTCCAGGAGCGCAACTATGTCTATGTCAACACGCCCCTCATCACTGGTTCCGACTGCGAAGGTGCCGGCGAGATGTTCCAGGTAACGACCATCGGCTACCCGGAGGAGGGCAAGTATAAGACCGCTGAGGAGTATTATGCAGATGATTTCTTCGGCAAGCGCGCAGGGCTTTCCGTTTCCGGTCAGCTCGAGGGCGAGATGGCTGCGATGGCAATGGGCAAGATCTACACCTTTGGCCCGTCCTTCCGTGCCGAAAATTCCAACACCCCCAAGCATCTTGCCGAGTTCTGGCACATCGAGCCGGAGGTAGCCTTCATGGAGCTGCCGGATGTCATCGAGCTGGCTGAGGATATGGTAAAGCATGTCATCCGCAATGTCCTCGACACCTGCCCGGAGGAGATGAAGTTCTTTGACGAGCATTTCGAGAAGGGTCTGATCGACCGTCTCGAGGATCTGATCTCGCATGAGTTCGCCGTATGCGACTATACCGAAGCCATCCGCCTGCTGAAGGAGTCCGGCGAGGACTTCCAGTATCCGGTTGAGTGGGGCTGCGACCTCCAGACCGAGCACGAGCGCTACATTTCCGAGAAGGTGTTCAAGCGTGCGACCTTCGTGACCAACTATCCGAAGGAGATCAAGAGCTTCTACATGAAGCAGAATCCGGACGGCAAGACCGTGGCTGCGGTCGATCTGCTCGTTCCCGGCGTCGGCGAGATCATCGGCGGCTCTGAGCGTGAGGCGGATTATGACAAGCTCGTGGCTGCGATGCAGGAGCGCGGCATGAGCATGGAGCCCTATGCCGATTACCTCGACCTGCGTAAATTCGGCTCCGTGCCGCACGGCGGCTTTGGTCTGGGCTTCGAGCGTCTCATCATGTATGTGACCGGCGTCCAGAACATCCGCGACGTGATCCTGTTCCCGAGAACAGTCGGGTCGATTCGCTAAGGCTAACTGCCAAAGCTTAACTTCTGAAAGCAAAACGCCGTTTTCGCTTAACAATGCAAAGAAAAGGCGGCTCCTGATTGACAAATATTCTGTACAGGTGTATAATGAAGCTGTAATATTTGGAACAAAGACGTTCCGGCTGTAGTTACCTGTACAGTCGGAACGTCTTTGGCTGTTGATAGAAAGGATGAATGGATATGGCAAAGTCACTGTACCTGCCGGAGGGCTATTCCTCCGCACTGACACTGCGTGAGACACAGCACGCGATCAAGTACATCAAGGATCTGTTCCAGCAGACGCTGAGCTTCGCGCTGACGCTGGATCGCGTGACCGCCCCGCTGATCGTGGAGAAGGGCTCCGGCATCAACGACGATCTCAACGGCGTGGAGCGCAAGGTGGAATTCACCATCAAGGAGATCGGCAACAAGGAAGCCGAAGTCGTGCAGTCCCTTGCCAAGTGGAAGCGCATGGCGCTCTACCGCTACGGCTACAAGCCGGGTGAGGGCATTTATACCGATATGAACGCCATCCGCCGCGATGACGATACCGACAACATCCACTCGATCTTCGTGGATCAGTGGGACTGGGAGAAGGTGCTCACCCGTGAGCAGCGCAACGAGGAATTCCTGAAAGAGACCGTGAAGTCCATCGTGAAGGCGATCATCTACACCAAGCGTAAGGTCAGCCTGCGTTATCCGGTGCTGAGTGCGCCGATGAACGAGGAGGTCTTCTTCGTGACGACGCAGGAGCTCGAGGACAGATGGCCGGACAAGACCCCGAAGGAGCGTGAGGACGCTATCTGCAAGGAGCACGGCACCGTGTTCATCCGTCAGATTGGCGGCAAGCTCGCCAGTGGTCAGCGCCATGACGGCCGTGCGCCCGACTATGATGACTGGGCACTCAACGGCGACCTGTTCTTCTGGAACGACGTGCTCCAGAGAGGCTTCGAGGTAAGCTCCATGGGCATCCGCGTGGATGAGAAGTCCCTCGCATCCCAGCTTGCAGAGCTCGGTGCTGAGGACAGGATGCAGTACAAGTTCCACCAGATGATCGCAGACGGCACGCTGCCCCTGACGATCGGCGGCGGCATCGGCCAGTCGAGACTGTGCATGCTCCTGCTGGAGAAGGCACACATCGGCGAGGTGCAGGCGTCCATCTGGCCGCAGGAAATGATCGACCAGTGCAGTGCAGCGGGGATCACGCTGCTGTAATCATGGATCTTAGGTGTGGGGCGAAGCCCCACACC
>JAGADP010000113.1 GCA_017828885.1 Oscillospiraceae bacterium
AAACATAAATGATGAGGGTAGAACCGGACTCTGCCTCAGCGCCGCCCTCCGGCTCTGTACGGATGACCTTGGAAGCCTCCGTGCCGTCGGATGCAAGCTCGAACTTCTCGTCTACCACGAAGCCCTCCTGCTCCAGCATCTTTCTGGCGTACTCGTACTGATAGCCCTTGACATCCGGCACCTCAACGGTGCTCATGCCGAGGCTGACGTTTACATAGATGGTCTGATCCTTGGAGACCGGCGTATCCACAGCCACATCCTGTTCATAGATGATGTCCTTCTCCCACTCGGAGTACTCGGTCTCACCGATCTGGATGTCGAGGTAGGTGTAGGTGTCCTTTGCCTCGTAGAAGTCCATGCCGACCAGATTCGGCATCTCATACTTGGTGGTATTCTTCGGCTCGCCCTGGATAACGCCCTTGATGAGCCAGAGTACGAAGAATACAGCCACAACGATGAATGCGATCGTGACAGCGGTCATGACCGGGATGAACAGGGAACGAGGCTCTTCTTCTTCCTCTTCCTCATCTTCATCCTCATCCTCGTCGTAATCCTCCTCCTCATACTCATCCTCGTAGTTGTCCTGACCCTTTCTCAGGCGGACAGCCTCCTGCTGTGCAGAAGCGGAGGAGAAGTACTGTGTCGGGGAATCTGCCTGCGGCTCGTCAGCACCATCCTCGACATAGTAGCCGAAGGTCATGGACGGGTTGGACTTGAAGGCCTCGATGTCGCGGATCATGTCGGAAGCGGTCTGGTAGCGGTTCTCGGCATCCTTCTCCATGGCGCGGAGGATGATCTCCTCGAGGCCGGCGGGGATGTTCGGGTTGATCGCACGCGGACGCTCCGGGGTGTTCTGCATGTGCATCACAGCCACGGTGATGGGGTTGTCGGTATCGAAGGGCTTCTGGCCGGTGAGCATCTCATAGAGCATAACGCCTACGGAGTAGATGTCGCTCTTCTCGTCGGTCTCGTCGCCTCTTGCCTGCTCGGGGCTGATATAGTGAACGGTGCCGATCGCCTGGTCGGTGGCGGTGCCGTTGTCGTCACGGGCAAACTTGGCAATGCCGAAGTCCATGACCTTGATGGAGCCGTCGGTGAACAGCATGATGTTCTGGGGCTTGATGTCTCTGTGGACGATGCCTCTGTCATGGGCATGCTGCAGCGCGCGGAGCACCTGTGTCACGAAGTGTACGGAATCCTTCCAGGTGAGCACCTTCTCGTTGTCGATGTACTCCTTGAGCGTGATGCCGTCGATATACTCCATGACGATGAACTGCAGCTTGTCCGAGAAGCCGACATCATACACCTTGACGATGTTCGGATGAGACAGCAGCGCGATGGCCTTCGACTCATTGCGGAAGCGGCGCAGGAACTCCTCATTCTCGGCAAACTCCTTCTTCAGGATCTTGACGGCTACGACCTTGTTGTCCACAACGTCAGTCGCCTTGTAGACATCGGCCATGCCGCCGACGCCGATCAGCTCGGTAATTTCATACCGGCCATCCAGCTTCTTACCAATGTACTTATCCATTGTACCCTCCAACCTTATTGTTTGTGATATATTTTTATAGGAATGCATTTCTGCAATGCGGAAAAGCCTTCCTTTTTTGCCTTAATTCGTAACGATCGCCAGCGAGATATTGTCCCGCCCGCCCTTGTTGAGTGCCAGATCCACCAGCTTCTGCGGCAGCTCCTCAAAGGGTGCCGAGCGGATGGTCTTGAGGATCTCGCCCTCGTTGCAGCAGCCGGACAGACCGTCCGAGCAGAGCAGCAGGAGGAATTCCTCCTCGTAGGGGATGCGGAAGTAATCCGGCTTCACCACGCGCTCCACACCGACCGCACGGGTCAGCATATTGCGCTGGGGATGGCGTTTCATTTCCTCAGGGGTGATCTTGCCCTGTTCAAGCAGCATATTGACGACGGTGTGGTCTCGCGTGAGCTGGCGGATGCCGCCGCCCTCCACAAGATAGGCACGGCTGTCGCCCACATTCACCAGTGAGATCCAGCCGGGTTCCACGAAGGCCGCCACGCAGGTCGTGCCCATGCCGTTGCACTTGAAGTCCGTGCGGGCCGTGGTATAGATCACGGAATTGGCAGCAGATATCGAGGAGAGCAGCAGTGCGCGGATCTCTTCCGGCGGAAGTCCCGGCTGATAGCCTGTTGTGAACCGGTCGAACAGCTCACGCATGGCAATTTCGCTTGCCTGACTGCCGCTTTTTTCGCCGCCCATGCCGTCGCAGACGACTGCAAGTATGCAACTTCCGAACTCCCGTGCCTCGACCTTATCCTGGTTTTCGTCACGAACGAGCCCGATATCCGATGCATAGCCGCACCGCATTCACCTCACCTCTATCCTTTGTCCTGATTCCGGCGCTACCCGGTGTCTTTTTCTGTCTCATGCCGGAGCTGGCCGCAGGCAGCCTCTATATCGCTGCCGAGCGTCCGCCGCACGGTCGCGTGTACGCCGAGCCGTTCGAGACGCTGCATGAAATCCTGCGCTGCCCGGCGTGTCGCATGGTAGCTGCGTTCCCGGACTTTGTTGACGGGGATGAGGTTCACATGTGCCCCACGCCCCCGCAGGAGCTTTGCCAGCGCCGCCGCATCGGCATCGCTGTCGTTTTCACCCTCCATCACGGCGTACTCGAATGTCACACGCCGCCCGGTGGTCTCAAAGAAGTATTGACACGCCTCCATCAGCTCGGAAAGCGGATAGCGGCGGTTGACAGGCATGATCTTGCTGCGGGCCGCATCCGTGGGATTGTGGAGCGAGACCGCCAGTGTCAGACCGGTCTTCCGGTCGGCCAGTTCCCGGATCCGCGGTACGATGCCGCAGGTGGAGACTGTCACATGCCGCAGGCTCATCTGCCGCCCCTCCGGATCGGAGAGCAGCTCGAGGAACCGCATTACATTGTCAAAATTATCCATAGGCTCGCCGATGCCCATGAGCACCAGCCCGGAGATCGTCACGCCCGCATCCCGCTCCGTCTCGTCGATCTGGAGGAGCATTTCGGAGGGCGTCAGATCCCTGACATACCCGGCGATGGTCGAGGCGCAGAAGGCACAGCCCATCTTGCAGCCCACCTGGGTGGAGATGCAGAGCCGCCATCCGTGCTTGTAATGCATGAGGACTGTCTCCACATGCTGACCGTCCGGAAGCCTATATAAGTATTTTACCGTATCATCCATACAAGATGCAAGCTTTTTGGCAACAAATAGACTTTTTATACAAAAAGCAGAATCCAATTCTGACCGCAGTTTGGACGGTATGTCCAACATTTCAGAGAAGCTTCTGACCTTCCGGACATGCAGCCAGCGATAGATCTGTCCGGCGCGGTATTTTGGCACCTGAAACGCCGTCAGCGCCGCTTGCAGCTCGGGCAGGTTCATGGAAAGGATGTCCTGTTTTTCCATGGTTATGCGATGCCTCATTTCTTTTATGAATTGGGGAAGATTCCCGCTGGCCGCGCCCTCAAACCCGCTTTTTCATATTTTTACATGTCTTCCTTTTGCAGCCGTGCGGCAAAAAATCCGTCGCAGTTCTCAAAGGCGGGGGAGAAGGTCGCCCAGCCCTCCGGGAAACCATATTCTGTCAGCGGCACCGGATGGAATTCCGGGTGTGCCTTGAGGAAGCGCTCCACGACAGCTTCGTTCTCGTCCTTCGAGACGGTGCAGGTCGAATAGACCAGCGTCCCGCCCGGTCTCAGATAGCCGGCGGCCGTCTCTAAAATGCGGTACTGCACCTCCGGGAGCCTTGCGAAGTCGTCGAGCGACTTGTAGCGGATCTCCGGCTTGCGGCGGAGTACGCCGAGCCCGGAGCAGGGTACATCGCACAAGATCCTGTCTGCCATCGGCAGTGTATCGCTGCGGACGGACGCATCCTGTGCGGCAGTTTTGATGCATGTCAGGCCGAGCCGCTTGGCGCCCTGTTCGATCAGCTTCACGCGATGGGCATGGAGGTCGCAGGCGAAGAGCGTGCCCTTGTCCTGCATCCGTTCGGCGAGCGTGAAGCTCTTGCCGCCCGGTGCGGCACAGACGTCGAGCACCGTTTCACCCGGCTGCGGATCGAGGATCGCACAGCAGAGCTGGGATGCCGTATCCTGTACATGGAACAGCCCCGCCTTGAATTCCGGCGTACCGGCGATGTTCGTCACATCCGTCACGAATGCCTCCGGGAGCAGCTTGCTCTGCACCGGATGCAGCGCGGCGATGTCCTCCGCGGTGGCTTTCACCGTGTTCAGGCGGATGACAGTCGGCGGCGGCAGCAGGCTGTTCTCGAAGAAGACCTCTGCAAAGTCCGCCCCCTGCTCGTCTGTGACCTTTCGGATCAGGGCGGACGGCACCGACCACTTGACCTCCTGCGCAAGCAGCGGATCCTCCGGGACGGGGATCTCCATCTTCTCCCGCTGGAAACGCCGCAGAACGGCGTTCACAAAACCGGAGGCGCTCTTCTTGCGGAACATGCCGCAGAGCTCCACTGTTTCGTTGACGGCAGCCCGAGCCGGGATGCCGTCGCAGTATTTCATCTGGTAAAGACCGAGCAGCAGAATGAAGCGCACTTCGGGGTCGAGCTTTTCCGTCGGTCTGCCGGAGAGGTGGCGCAGCGCGTATTGCAGCGTCAGATAGCGCTCTGTTACGCCGTAATACAGCGTGGTGCAGAGCCGCTTTTCCTCCGGTGAGAGGTCGGATGCCGCAAGCGTCCGGTCGAGCATGATGTTGGAATAGCCCCCGTCGCCGAACGTCCGCAGCAGCAGCCTTACTGCTGCCGATCTGGCATTGTCCTTCATGTGCCTAACTTCTGCCCCTTGGTGAGCGTCTTACCGCGGAGGAAGTCCGTGGTGCTCATGCGCTTGGAGCCTTCGAGCTGTACCTCGGTGAATGTCAGGAGCGTGCCATCACCGCACTGTACGGTGAAGTTCTCCGGGTCAACGATGGTGCCGGGCTCTGCGTTGCCGGTGCCGGGACAGACAGCGCTTCTGTGGACCTTCAGGCGCTTGCCGTCAAGGGACGTAAAGCCGGTGAGAGCACAGATGACGCGGTGCAGCTCGATCGCCGGACGGTTGAAGTCGAGTGCCGACATCTCCTTGCGGATCATCGAGGCATAGCAGGAGAGCGCATCGTCCTGCGGTTCGGGCGTGAGCGTGCCCTGTGCAGCGCTGTCGAGCGCTTGCAGGATGAGATCGGCGCCGAGGACGGCGAGCCGGTCGTGGAGCTCCTGCGCGGTCTCATTCTCCCCGATCGGGAACGCGCCTTTGAGCAGCATATCACCGGTGTCGAGGCCCTCTGCCATCTGCATGATGGTCACGCCGGTCTCCTTTTCGCCGTTCAGGATGCTGTACTGGATGGGGGCAGCACCTCTGTACTTCGGCAAAAGCGACGCATGCACGTTGATGCAGCCGTACTGCGGGAGATCGAGGATCTCCTTCGGCAGGATCTGCCCGTAGGCAGCCACCACGATGCAGTCAGGTGCGATGCTGCGCAGCGTGGCAAGGGCTTTTTCCGCATCCTCGCCCTTGCGGAGCGACTGCGGCTGGTATACATCAAGGCCGTGCCGGATCGCTGCCTTCTTGACAGGCGAGGGCACGAGCTTCATCTTGCGCCCGTTCGGTTTATCGGGCTGCGTAAAAACAGCTTTCACATCATGCCGGATCGCCAGTGCATCGAGTACCGGCACTGCGAAATCCGGTGTTCCCATGAATACGATCTTCACGCTTCTTCTTCCTCCTCCATCTCCGACGGATCCACAAATTCATCCACCAGATCGAGGAAAAGTTTCCCGTCGAGGTGGTCGATCTCATGCAGTGCACATCTTGCGCCGAGCCCTTCGAGCTTCAGCTCATAGAATTCGCCGTATCTGTCCTGCGCACGGACGAGCGCCTTGTTCGGGCGCACAACATAGCCCCACTGGTCGGGGCAGGAGAGACAGCCCTCCACATCCCGCTGCTTGCCGCTGGTTTTCAGCACAACGGGGTTGATGAGCTCGATCAGACCGCTGCCGTCCTGGAGGTCGATCACGGCCAGACGACGACGGACGCCGACCTGCGGTCCCGCCAGTCCGAGACCCTGTGCCTTGTAAAGCGTCTCTGCCATATCATCGAGCAGCATTGCCAGCTTCTCGTCAAATTTCTCCACGGGTCTGCACGGGGAATGCAGCACCGGATCCTCCTTAGTCACGATCTTTCTGATTGCCATGTTTTTCCTCCATCCTCTGAATCTGCCGCTGGTGCGGCGTTTTCTATTTACGTCAGATCCCCACGCTTCCGTTCATATCGGCGTAGAAATGCACCTTTGCCAGCTCCCGGCAGCTGCCGGCGCTGCGCATGGTGTCGCGCAGGAATGTGCGGAATTCCTGGGTGTTTTTGCATTTGATGATGATGCGGAAACGGTATTTTCCGCCGATCTTGTTATAGGTACACGGCACAGGTCCGAGCACACGCAGCGGGAGCTTCTCTTTCAGCAGGCCGAGCTGCTCCTTCATCTGCTCCACGAAGCACGCAGCCGCTTTCTGAACCTCCGGCAGGCTCTCCGCGGAGAACCCGATCACGCAGACGTCGCAGAACGGCGGGAACAGGAGCGTTTTGCGGATGGCGAATTCCTCCCGCGCAAAGCCCTCATAATCCTGCGCAGCCGCTAAACGGAGCACATAGTGCTCCGGCAGAAACGTCTGTAGGATCGCCCGCCCCGGCTTGCTGCCGCGGCCGCCTCTCCCGACTACCTGTGTGATGAGGGAGAAGGTGCGCTCGTAGCTCCGGAAATCGCCGGAGAACAGCGCTTTGTCCACGCTCATGACGCCCACGAGCGTCACATTCGGGAAGTCAAGCCCCTTGCCGATCATCTGGGTGCCGAGCATGATGTCATACTCGCCCTTGCGGAACGCTTCGAAGCCCTGCTCATAGGCGTGGCGGGAGCCGGTGGTATCGGCATCCATCCGCAGGATCCGCGCATCCGGGAAGCGTACAGTAAGGTCATCCTCCAGCCGCTGTGTCCCGAAGCCCATCCGCCGCAGATGTGCGCCGCCGCAGGCCGGACAGACCTCCGGGAGCTTCCGGACACTGCCGCAGTAGTGGCAGTGCAGGTTGTTGTCGGGCTTGTGGTAGGTCATCGGCACGGAGCAGTTATCGCAGTACACCGGCTGATTGCAGGTGCAGCAGCTGATGATCGTGTGATAGCCGCGCCGGTTGAGCAGGAGTATGCTCTGTTCGCCCCGATCCAGGTTCTCCTGGAGCGCATCCTGCAAGGAACGGCTGAATTCCGAGTCATTGCCCGCCATCCGCTCGAGGGACATGTCAATGGTCTCGACGGCGGGGAGGGGGGCGCTGCTGTAGCGCTGCTTCATTTCCAGCAGCTCATAGACGCCCTTCTTCGCATAGTAAAAGCTCTCAAGCGTCGGTGTGGCCGAAGCCGGGAGCAGCACAGCGCCGTGGTATTTGCAGCGCTGCTTGGCGACCTGGATCGTGTCATAGCGGGGGGCGGCATCCGATTTGTAGGAGCGTTCGCCCTCCTCGTCCATGATGATGAGGCCGAGGTTCTGGACCGGTGTGAATACGGCACTTCTTGTGCCGATGATGACATCGGCATCGCCGTTTTTTGCCCGCTCATAGGAGCTCCTGCGTTCCCGGAGGGACAGGCCGCTGTGGACGACTGCCACACGGCTGCCGAACCTTGCCCGGAACCGCCGCACGGACTGCGGGGTCAGGCCGATCTCCGGCAGGAGGAGCAGCACCGAGCGTCCAAGCTCGAGCGTCCGCTCGATGAGTGCCTCAAAGACAGAGGTCTTGCCGCTGCCGGTCACGCCCCGCAGCAGGAAGCACTTGGCTTCACGCTGCTCTAAATGCGGCGCTACCCGGTCAAAAACGCCCTGCTGTTCCTCTGAGAGGACAAGCGCGGGCGGTGCTTCATCCGGGACAGTCTCCTCGGGAGCGGTCTCTTCGTCATAGCGTTCGATGATCTCCCGCTTGACAAGGTTGGAGATCACAGCAGACGATACGCCGCAGATATAGCAGAGCTCTTTTTCCTCGAGCGTGCCGAATTCCTGCAAGGCGTTGACAGCCTGCTGCTGCTTGACCGTGAGCGAATGTGTCAGCTCTCCGGCATCCGCGGCAAGCCGTACCATGCGGACGGTCTTGGCGGAGACGCGGGCTTTTGCATCCGCAGTCCGGGCGATGATCCCGGCTTCGAGGAGCTCTGCGCAGGCTTTCGCCTTTTCCGGCGAGGCCTGCGTGTCCAGGAGATCGTCAAATTCCTTCTGGGAGCGGGATCGGCGCAGATACGCCAAAAGTGTGCGTGCGTCGTCGCTCAGGGCATCCGTCTGTCCGCCCTCGGCCAGCTCGTAGCGCTCCTGCACACGAAGCTGCAAAGCCGACGGCACCAGTGTCCGGATGGCATCATAGTACGTGCAGAACGTGTTTTCCCGGAGCCAGTGCATGAGCAGCATCTGCTCCTCGTTCAACACCGGGGCATCGTCCGCCACGGACAGGATGCGTTTCAGGCCCTTGAGCTCTGCCGGATCGGCAGGGGAGACGCTCAGTACCAGACCGGCTACGCTGCGGTTGCCACGCCCGAACGGTACCACCACCCGACAGCCCTCCAGATGCCTCCGGTAAAGCGCCGGCGGCAGGACATAGCTGTAGGGGTGATCCATCGGGTATGCTGCCGCGTGGACTGCAACGGCAGCAATGTAAGCGCCCGGCTCCACGGTTACTGCAGAACAGTCTTGTCGTCTTCCGGTGCCGGCTCTACGATCTTGTATTCGCCTCTTGCAAACTCATCGACAGCAGTCTTGACGGGCTTTTCCTCCAGGATCATGTTGTTGGCACACAGCTCGTCAGCAATCTCTCTGGCGCGCTTGGCCACGCCGATCACGAGGGAATAGCAGCTTTCGTTCTTGGTGATCATCTGGGTGATCGCCGGTCTCAGCATAGAATTACTCATATTCGTACTTCCTTTCTGCATAGCGTCTTACTTCTCCACCTTCAGTTCTATTGCACGCACGATCGCCAGAAAATCGGCGACGGCGTCCTCCAGCTTGTCATTGACAAGACAGTAGTCATACCGCTCACGGTACGTGATCTCCTGCTCGGCCTTGGCCACGCGCTTCTCGATGACATCCATCTCCTCGGTGCCGCGGTTGATCAGGCGCTCACGGAGGGTCTCGAGGCTCGGCGGCACGATGAAGATCAGGCTGGCATCCGGCCGGAGCGCACGGATCTGCTCCGCGCCCTTGACCTCGATCTCGAGCAGGACGTCCTTGCCCTGGGCAAGGTTCTCCTCGATGGGTGCCAGGAGCGTGCCGTAATAATTGCCGACATACTCCGCATGCTCGAGGAAGGCGCCCTCTGCGATCAGCTCTTCAAAGCGCTCCTTCGTGATGAAGCGGTAGTTCACGCCGTCCACTTCACCCTCTCTGGGCTGGCGGGTGGTGCAGGATACGGAGAAATAGAACTTCGGATCCTTGAGTACCTCGCCTAAGATCGTACCCTTGCCGCAGCCGGAGGGAGCGGACACGACGATCAGCTTTCCGCGTTCCATTGGCGTACCTCCTTACTCGATGTTCTGGATCTGTTCACGGATCTTCTCGATCTCGGACTTCATCTCGACCACAACGGCCGTGATGGCGACATCCTGCACCTTGGAGCCGATGGTGTTGACCTCGCGGTTCATCTCCTGTACGAGGAAGTCGAGCTTTCTGCCGATGCAGCCGTCATCTGCGAGCATATCGCGCATCTGGCCGATATGGCTGCGCAGGCGCACGGTCTCCTCATCCACAGCGGTCTTCTCGGAGAAGATGGCTGCCTCGGTGAGGATGCGCTGCTCGTCGATGGTCGTGCTGCCGAGCAGCTCGGAAAGACGGGAGAACAGACGCTCACGGTACTTTTCCGTCAGTTTGGGAGCCTCTGCCTCGACGATGGAGACACGGCTCTCGATGATGCCGAGGCGCTCGAGCACATCGGCACGCAGCCGCTCGCCCTCAGTCTCGCGCATGGATACAAAGGCATCGAGTGCCTGCAATGCGACTTCCATGACGCTGCGGCGGATCTCTTCCTCATCCTCCTGCGGCTTCTCCACACGGAAGACATCGGGGAGCTGCACGATGGTACGCCAGCTCATCTTATCGGTCATCAGCCCGTCCGCGTCGCCGTAGAAGCAGCCGTCCGGGTCAAGGTAATACTCATCACCAGCGGTCTCGTTATAGGCCTTCATCGCATCGAGATAGCCGCGCACGATCTCCTCATTGACGCGGATGTCTGCCTTCTTGCCCTCCACCAGCGTGACGGAAACAGCGATCTCCGCCTTGCCGCGGGAAACACGGGTCTTCATGAGGTTCTTCAGGTCTTCCTCAAGGTAGGTGTAATTGCGGCTGATGCGTACATTCTGCTCGAGATAGCGGGAATTGACGGACTTGATCTCCACAAGGATATCACGTCCACCGATCTGTGCCTGCGCACGTCCGTAGCCTGTCATACTCTTCAACAATCTGACACCGCTCCTTTACTATATAAATGTGGAATATCTCCGCGGATGACATGCATCTGACCGGCATGTATCCTGCTTCTGTGCATAGTCTATCCAATTATAATAGTATACCACATCCGGCGCAAAAAATCAAGTCCAAACGGCATATTTTCCGGAATATTTTTTATACATCCGGGAATACTGACAGAAAAGCAGGAAAGGAGGTTATGCACATGGAAAAGAGACCCTTGCCCGAGGAAACGCCGGAGGAGACGCTGTTTGCTGCTGCCACTGAGATGACCGGTCTGATCCCGTCCGGCCGCCCCAACAAGCCGGAGCGCGACAGCTATCAGGACGTATTACCGTGGCTGCCGCGCGGGGGAGCCCCTGCGCCACAGATCTGAGAAAAAGCCGGGAGCGATCATGCTTCCGGCTTTTTGCTGCATAAAGGCGCTTTTGCGGTGCCTGTTTTTGCCAAAAGGCGAAAAAACCGAAATATATTGGAATACCCCTTGACAAACGGTCAGAAATATGATAGAATAGTATCGCCGCATGTGTTGGGCAAAGTAAAAGTGCGGGCTTCCGCCGCCTCACACAGCGAGTTTAGAAAAAGGCAGGTGCCAGAAATTATGTACGCAGTTATTGAGACAGGCGGCAAGCAGGTTCGTGTTCAGGAAGGTGACGTTGTTTTCATCGAGAAGCTGAACGTTGAGGCTGACGAGACCGTAAGCTTCGACAAGGTCGTTGCTGTCGGCGCTGAGGGCGGTATCAAGGTAGGTACTCCTTATGTTGAGGGTGCAACCGTATCCGCAAAGGTGCTCAAGAACGGTAAGGGTAAGAAGATCACCGTCTTCACCTACAAGCCGAAGAAGAGCAAGAAGCGCGCTATGGGTCACAGACAGCCCTACACGCAGGTACAGATCGAATCCATCAACGCATAATGTACCATGATCCATGCTGTTTTTGAACAAAAAAACGGCAGGCTCTGCGGTGTCACTGTCAAGGGACATGCAGAGTATGCTGATCCCGGTGAGGACATTGTCTGCGCTGCGGTCTCTTCCGCTGTCCAGTATGCAACGATCCTGATCACAGAGTCGTTCCAGGAAAAGGACAGGGAGAGCGAGCAGGACGGTAAGATCACCGTGAGACTCCTGCATCCGGAACAGGGGCAGAGCGCTCTTGTGCTGGCGGGATTGTATCAGCATTTGCAATTTCTCTCGGAGGATTATCCGGGAACGATCCAACTCGATATTACGGAGGTGTAAACAATGCTTAGAATCAGTATGCAGTTTTTTGCACATAAGAAAGGTATGGGTTCCACCAAGAACGGCCGTGACTCTGAATCCAAGAGACTCGGTGTGAAGCGTGCTGACGGTCAGTTCGTAACTGCCGGCAACATCCTCGTTCGTCAGCGTGGTACACACATTCATCCCGGTGAGGGCGTAGGCAAGGGCTCTGATGACACGCTGTTCGCAACGGTTGACGGCAGAGTCAAGTTCGAGCGCTGGGGCCGTGACCGCAAGAAGGTCAGCGTTTACGCAGACTAATTGACAGTAATCCCGGGCTTTTCAGATGACAAGCCCGGGATTTTTGCAAAGGTTCAGGAAGGAGGCATCCGATGTTTGTAGATAAGGCGAAAATTCGCATCAAGGCCGGAAACGGCGGCGACGGTGCCGTTTCCTTCCACAGAGAAAAGTATGTAGCAGCCGGCGGCCCGGACGGCGGTGACGGCGGTATGGGCGGCAATGTCGTTTTCATGGTCGATGACGGCATGTCCTCGCTGATCGACTTCCGCTACAAGCGCAAGTTCGTCGCCGAGAACGGCGAAAACGGCGGCGCCAAGCGCTGCACCGGCAAGAGTGCGCCTGACCTTGTCATCAAGGTACCGCGCGGCACACTCATCCGCGAGGCAGAGACCGGACGTATCATGGCGGATATGTCCGATGACGAGCCGCATATCCTTGCCCACGGCGGCAGGGGCGGCAAGGGCAACCAGCATTTTGCCACATCCACCCGCCAGATCCCCCGCTTTGCAAAGCCGGGCTTCCCGGGCGAGAGCTTCGAGATCTCGATGGAGCTCAAGCTCCTGGCTGATGTGGGTCTGGTCGGTTTCCCGAATGTCGGGAAATCCACGCTGATCTCCGTGGTCAGCGCCGCAAAGCCCAAGATCGCCAACTACCACTTCACCACTTTGACGCCCGTACTTGGCGTGGTGCGGCTCGATGCAGAGCGCTCCTTCGTCATGGCGGACATCCCCGGCCTGATCGAGGGTGCCAGTGAGGGCGTTGGTCTGGGTCATGAGTTCCTGCGCCATGTGGAGCGCTGCCGTCTGATCGTGCATGTGCTCGATGTTTCCGGCGTGGAGGGACGCGACCCGATCGAGGATTTTGAGAAGATCAACCGGGAGCTGGAGAATTTCAGCGAATCGCTCGCGGCCTGCCCGCAGATCGTGGCAGCCAACAAGTCCGATATGGCGGACGAAGAGCAGATCGCACGGCTCCGCGACTATATCGAGGGCAAGGGACTCAAGTTCTTTGCCATCTCCGCAGCGACTACGATGGGTACCGGTGAGCTGATGGACGCTGTCTGCGAAAAGCTTGCAGAGCTGCCGCCCGTCAAGATCTACGAAGCACAGCCTGTGTCGCAGGAGGACTGGATCCGCAAGGTATCCGACCGGAAGGAATTTGAGGTCGAGGTCGAGGACGGCGTATACTACGTCTATGCCGTATGGCTCGAGCCGATCATGCGGACGGTGAACATGGAGGACTATTCCTCCTTGCAGTACTTCCAGCGCGTGCTGCGCTCGAGCGGTATCATCGACAAGCTCGAGGAAATGGGCATCGAGGAAGGCGACACCGTCAATATCTTCGGCTTTGAGTTCGACTTCATCAGGTGATGCTATGGAAAAAATGCTGACGGAAGCGGAGGCAAAGCAGTACAGCCCGCTCACACTGGCGTTTCTCGGCGACAGCGTGTACGAGATCCTCGTCCGGGAGGCGATCGTCCGCGAGGCGAACACGCCCGTGCAGAAGCTGCATTCCGCCAAGATCCGGCTGGTCTGCGCAGGCTTTCAGGCGGCTGCCGCAAAGCTCCTGGCAGAGCATCTGACCGAGGAGGAGAGCGCTGTCTACCGCAGAGGCCGCAATGCCGGCGGTACGCCCTCCAAGAATGCAGACCCCGCAGAATACCGGCAGGCGACAGGCCTGGAGGCGGTATTCGGCTATTTACAGCTCATGGGACAGACGGAACGCATCGAGACGCTGTTTCGTATCATCTGGGAGAACCGGGAATCACTATTGCATAATGCGTGATCATGAAGGAGTGAATGAAACCATGTCAGGACATTCTAAATGGAATAACATCAAGCGCAAGAAGGAAGCGACCGATGCTGTCAAGGCGAAGATCTTCACCAAGATCGGCCGTGAGATGATCGTTGTCATCAAGGAGGGCGGCCCCGATCCGAACAACAACGCAAAGCTGCGTGATCTGATCGCCAAGGCCAAGTCCAACAACGTGCCGAACGACAACATCGAGCGCCTGATCAAGAAGGCATCCGGCGAGGGCAGCAAGGCAAACTACGAGTCTCTCGTCTATGAGGGCTACGGTCCGAGCGGCGTGGCAGTCATCGTGGAGTGCCTGACCGACAACAAGAACCGTACTGCCGGCGACATCCGTCACTATTTCGACAAGTTCGGCGGCAACATGGGCACAACAGGCTGTGTATCCTTCCTGTTCTCGGACAAGGGCATCGTTGTGATCGAAAACAACGGCATGGACGAGGATGCAGCGATGGAGCTCTGCTTTGCGTGCGGCGGTGACGATCTGACCGTTGAGGAGGACGTCATCACAATGGAGTGCGATCCCACGCAGGTACATGCGATGCGTGAGGCACTCGAGGCTGAGGGCATGACTGTGCTCTCTGCGGAGGCTGAAAAGGTACCCTCCACCTACACCAAGCTGGAGGACGAGGACGATATCAAGAAAATGCAGAATCTGCTCGATCATCTCGAGGAGAACGACGACGTGCAAAATGTATTCCACAACTGGGACATGCCCGATGAAGACTAAGTGACGACAGGAGGAATGACATCATGCGCAGCACAGGTATTTTCCGCAGGATCGACTCCCTTGGCAGATTCGTTCTGCCCAAGGAGCTCCGCAAGAGCCTTGACATCAACCAGAATGACTATCTCCAGATCTTTCTGGACGGAGACACCATCATTCTGAAGAAGAGTCAGGCAAGCTGCTCGCTCTGCGGCAGCCCGGATGATCTGAAGGATTACCGTGACAAGAAGGTTTGCCTCAAGTGCATCCGTGAACTGGCGGAGCAGCAGTAAGCAAACGACCCGACACAACAGGATCCCCGCAGTACAGCGCATGTCTGACTGCGGGGATCGTTCTGTTTATCAGGAGAGCGGCTCCTTGCCCATTGCCGTGAGCACTTCGTTGATGCGGGCGGTGTAGTTTTCCTCGACATTGCCGCCGCCGATGATGGCGTCGCCGAGGAGATGCCCCTCGCTGTCCACAAAGATCGTGGTGGGGACATACATCATGTCGTCGGAGAGCTTTCCCAGGTCGCCGGTCGGGTAAAGCAGCGTGATGCCGTCATAGCCGGCTTCGCTCAGGATGCCCTGCGCCGATCGCAGCGTTCCGTCATCGGCAACATCCACGCAGCAGGTGAGTAGCTGCACATTCTCCGGGAGCGTCTTGCGGAATGCGGCGATCTCCGGCATTTCTGCGATGCACGGGCCGCAGAAGGTCGCCCAGAGGTTGATGACGGTCACATCTGCCGCGGCAAGGTCGGCGTTACTCCAGCTGCCGCCGTCAAGTGTATCGGCGGAAAAGCTCAGAATATCGCCGAAGCCGGTCGTATTCGGAAGGACGGGCGTGCCGGGGGCGGCATTTTCCTCCGCAGGGGCGGACGCAGAGCCTTCCTCAGCCGGAGCGTTCTCAGAGCTTTCCACGGGGGCGGCATCGGTCTCCGGGGCATTTTCCTCCGTCGCAGCCTCGGTCTGCACTTCGGTCTGTACGGTGATCTCAGGGGCGGAGCTGGTATCTTCAAGCTCGCAGGCGGTCAGCAGCACGGCGCTCAGCAGGAGCAGCGCAGCGGTCATGGTCTTTTTCATAAAGATCATCCTCTCAACAGTGTTTTCTCTATCATACCATATCTATACTCAAAATGCAAGTGAAAAACACCGGAACCGGAAAATCATCCGGAAAAGCTTGCAAAATCCTGACACTTCTGGTATAATAAAAACAGAACGGCAAAGGAGGCTCCGGCTATGGCCCACGGTACCAAGGAAGCGATCATCGAATGCACATTACAGCTTGCGGCGAAAAAGCCGCTCAACCGGATCTCCGTCCGCGAGATCACGGAGGCCTGCGGGGTGACACGCAATACCTTCTATTACCATTTCCATGATATTTACGAGGTCGTGACCGATTTCTTCGAGAACGAGGCAACGGCAATTTTCGGCGAAAAGCTCCCGCTCGAAACGCGGCTCCTGAACTTCCTCGGGCTTTGCGCCGGCTATAAGGGCGTGTGGCTGAACCTCTACAAGGCGATCGGCTATGAGCAGTTTTCCGGCTATATCGTGCAGCATATCCACACGCTGCTGCTCTCGGCGATCGGCGACAAGGAACAATACCGCCCGGAGGATCTCGAGCTTGTGTGCGCCTTCTACGAGGAAGCCATCTGCGGTGCGCTGATGCGGTGGCTGCGGAGCAAGCGGAACCTACAGCCGACGGATCTGATGCAGATGCTCAACCGCGCCAAGTATCTGTTTGAAGGCCAGATCGAGGATGCGCTCAATCGCAGCCTGCAAGAATAAAAGGGATCACTGAATGAATTGTCAATGCAGTACTTCCTAAAAAAGAGTGACACCCTGCGGGGTGCCACTCTTTTTTTACTTATTCAAAGATCTTGCCAAAATCCTGCTGGAGCTTGGCTTCGGTCGCAAGTGCCTCGTCGAGGTTTGCGCCGACGGTGGTGTAGTAGCACTTGATCTTCGGCTCCGTACCGGACGGACGGATCACGACCTTTGCGCCCTGCTCAAGATCGAACACGAGCACATTGGACTTCGGCAGCGTGATGGCGGTCTGTGCGCCGGTCACCTTGTCGGTGGTGATGCTGGTCTCGTAGTCAGAAACGGAGAGCACCTTCAGGCCGCCGATGGAAGCCGGCTGCTCATCGCGCAGGCTCTGCATCAGGGAAGCCATCTTGTTCATGCCGCTCTCGCCCTCGAACGCGAAGTTCTGGAGGGAGTGACGGAACAGGCCGTACTTCTTATAGAGGTTCTCTCTTGCCTGGAGGAGGGAAATGCCCTTGGTGCGGTAGTAGGCAGCCATCTCGCAGATCAGCATGGAGGCAACGACAGCGTCCTTGTCGCGGACATAGGTACCGGAGAGGTAGCCGTAGCTCTCCTCAAAGCCGAATACATAGCGGTTTTCCTCATGCTTTTCTTCCAGCAGACCGATCTGCTCACCGATGAACTTGAAGCCGGTGAGGACTTCGATCGTCTCGGCGTTGTAGGCATCGGCGATCTTCTTGATGATGTCGGTGGTAACGATCGTCTTGACGATGATCGGATCCTTCGGCATGGTGCCGTTCTTGGTGCGCTCACTGCAAATGTACTCAGTCAGCAGAGCGCCGACCTCATTGCCGGTGAACAGTGCGTAGTCATCGCCATCCGGAACGGCAATGCCCACACGGTCAGCATCCGGATCGGTAGCAAGCAGCATGTCAGGCTTTACCTCATCGCAGTATTTCAGACCGAGCTGGAGCGCCTCGCGGATCTCCGGGTTCGGGTACGGGCAGGTCGGGAAGTTGCCGTCAGGGTTCTCCTGCTCTGCAACGACCGTCACATCCTTGATACCGATGCGGGAGAGGATCTCACGGACAGGCTTGTTGCCAGTGCCGTTGAGGGGTGTGTAGACGATCTTCAGACCGCTGTCTGCACAGAGAGCGGTATTGATGCCCTGTGCCAGGACGTTCTTGTAGTACTCCTCGATGACATCCTGCTCGATGTAGGCGATCATGCCGGAAGCAACAGCCTCCTCAAAATCGCAGTACTTCACATCGGCGAACATATCAAGGGAATTGATGGCATTGATGACCTTCTCGGCTACTTCGAGCGTGATCTGGCAGCCGTCAGCACCGTAGGCCTTGTAGCCGTTGTACTTGGCAGGGTTGTGGCTTGCAGTCACCATGATACCGGCGCTGCATCCGAGCGCACGGACAGCCCAGCTCAGGCAGGGTGTCGGCATAAGCTCCTTATAGATGTGTACCTTGATGCCGTTGGCAGCGAGCACTGAAGCTGCCGCCTGTGCAAAGGCAGTAGACTTGTTGCGGCTGTCATGCGAGATGGCAACGCTCGGCTCAGCAAAATCGGCCTTGATGTAGTTGGCAAGACCCTGCGTTGCACGACGTACAGTATACACGTTCATGCGGTTGGTGCCTGCACCGAGTACACCACGCAGACCACCGGTGCCAAACTCCAGCTCACGATAGAACCGGTCGCGGATCTCCGGGTCATTGCCGGCGACAGACTGAAGTTCCTGGATGAGATCAGGATCATCAGTGGCTTTCTCGCACCATACCTTATATAACGATTCAATGGACATAACAAATTACCTCCTCTAAAGCATTCCTGACACACCTGTGTCTATTATACGTTGCATCATTCAATACTTGCTACTATTATAACACAAAAATGAAACTTTGAAAAGGGGTAACCTGAAATTTTTAGAAAATATTTATATTTTATAGGAGAACGGCAATAATAAAAGGGAAAATCGTACAATTGAACGAGAGTGACACGCAGATCCGGTTGCGAAAAGAGATGGCCAGATGGGATCAGGCAGAGCGTCTTAGTCAGATGATTAAGTGGATGTGAAAGTGCACAAAACCACAGAAAAAATCTGAGATTTCTTCTGCTTGACAATCGGGAGGATGTATGATATAATAAACAAGTCGCCAAAAGCGGCGCCCACGAAATCGGGTCAAACGAAGAGCCTTGAAAAAATTTTTTAAAAAGTTTTGAAAAGGGCTTGACAAACGATCTAAAATGTGGTATAATAAATAAGCTGTCACGGAGAACGGCTGACAGAGAATGGAAGCCTGGACAAGCGATGGCAACTGCATCTTGAAAACTGAACAATACAAGAAAAGG
>JAGADP010000014.1 GCA_017828885.1 Oscillospiraceae bacterium
CGTTCTGCCTTGCGGCGGCGTTCGGTCTGACGGGCTGCGCGATGCAGCCGGAAGCTACGGGTTCCTCGGATCATATCCAGATCGTCTGCACGGTCTTCCCGGAATACGACTGGGTGCGCGAGGTGCTCGGTGACCATATGAAGGATGCAGAGGTGACCTATCTGCTCGACAGCGGCGCCGATCTGCACAGCTACCAGCCCACGGCGATGGATATGGCGGAGATCGCGACCTGCGACCTGTTCGTCTATGTCGGCGGTGAGTCGGAGCACTGGGTGCCGGATGCGCTGGCTGAAGCGACCAATAAGGAGATGCAGACCGTCAGCCTGATGGAGGTCATCGGCGATGCCGCCAAGGAGGAAGAGCTCAAGGAAGGCATGCAGGGCGAGTAAGAAGAGGGCGAAGAAGAGGAAGAGGAAGAAGAGGGCCCGGAGTACGACGAGCATGTATGGCTCTCTTTGCGCAATGCACAGACTTCCGTGAATGCCATCGCGGAGAAGCTCTCTGCCATTGACCCTGCCAATGCTGCGGATTATGCGGCAAATGCAGACGGCTATTGCACACGCCTGCAGGAGCTCGACGGGAAGTTCCGGACGCTGGTGGACGGCGCACAGAACAAGACGCTGATCTTCGGCGACCGGTTCCCGTTCCGCTATTTTGTCGATGACTATGGTCTCGACTACTATGCAGCGTTCATCGGCTGCTCGGCGGAGACGGAGGCCAGCTTCGAGACGGTCATCTTCCTGGCGAACAAGGTCGATGAGCTCGGCGCACGGACGGTCTACACGATCGAGAATTCCGATGCATCCATTGCACAGACCATCGTGGAGAACACCAAGACCAAGGATCAGCAGGTCGCTTCGCTCAATTCCGTTCAGTCTGTCACCAAGAAGCAGATCGACGAGGGTGTGACCTATCTGTCGCTGATGGAAGCCAACTACAATGTACTGCAAGATACGTTGCAGTAATACTTTCCCATCCTGAAAGCAGCACCGCGGCGGCGGTGCTGCTTTTCTGTCGCAGAATCTTGAAAAAGGCTTGACATTCCGGGAAAAATGTACTATAATAATAGTCAGGCGTGTGCCTGTAATTTTATTACAAGGAGACTGGTTCAATGGAAAAGAAGAGAATGTCCCGTTCGGGTTTTGAAAGCTTAAAGGAAGAACTGAGCAAACTTATTACAGTGGAGCGTCCGCTGATCGCTGAAAAGCTCAAGGAAGCACGTTCCTACGGTGACCTTTCTGAGAATGCGGAGTATGATGAGGCAAAGCGTGAGCAGCGTGATCTCGAGACCCGTATCCAGGAGCTGCAGTTTACCATCGACAATGCGGAGGTCGTTGAGGATGACAGCATTTCCTTTGACGAGGTTGGCATCGGCGTAGTTATGACCATCCGCAAGGTCGGCACTGACAAGGCGGAGCAGTTCAAGATCGTGGGCACGAACGAGGTCAACTTCCTCGAACACAAGATCTCGGATGAGTCTCCCATCGGCAAGGCGGCTCTCAAGAAGAAGGTCGGCGATACGTTCATCGTTGAGGCACCGGCCGGCGAGATCAGCTACGAAGTACTTGCCATCTCCAAGGAGATGAGCCCGGAGGAATAAGTGCCATGCTGCACAAAAGACCGCGGCTGAACACGGACTATACAGGACGCTGCGGCAACTGCCATGCGCGGATCGGCGAGGATGCCTATTGCAGATACTGCGGCACCAAGGCAGGGGAGGGCAGCTTTGCCCCGTATGAAGACCGCTTTCAGTGTGTCTACGGCCCGCCGCCGGTGATGCGGAAGCATACCTGCATGGCATGCGGCTATGCATGGGAGAACAGTGCGATGATCGACAGGGAGAAGTTCTGCCCGCAGTGCGGCGGCGAAGTGACGGCTGAGGTCACGGAGGAGCCTTTCGGCAGAGGCAGAAAGCCCTTCGGCGAAGAATAAAACAGGAATCGTGTGTGGGGCATTGCTCCACACACAGCATTTTTCTTTTGTGGGAAATGCAGGCTAAATAATGGAAAGGTGAATCAGATGCAGGAAGAACAGAATGTGAACCAGACACCGGAAACGCAGGAGGTCGATACGACGGATTACCGTCAGATCCGCATGGACAAGCTCAATGCCATGAAGGCGGAGGGACAGGATCCCTTCACGCTGACGAGCTTCCCGGTGAATTTCAAGAATGCCGATCTGCGCGTCTTCTTTGAGACAGAGGAGCAGAAGGTGCTGGCAGAGGCCGGCGAGGATGAGGACAAGAAGCTGGCCGGTCTGGCAAAGATCGCCGAGGAGACTGTCCGCATCGCAGGCCGTATCATGAGCTGGCGCAGAATGGGCAAGGCGCACTTCATCGACGTGCGTGACGGCTCCGACCGCATGCAGGTCTATGTCCGCATGAACGACATCGGCAAGGAGGCCTTCGAGGTGTTCCGCAAGTGGGACATCGGCGACATCATCGGTATCGAGGGCTTTGTGTTCCGCACGAAGATGGGCGAGATCTCCGTCCATGCCAAGAGCGTGACGCTGCTGTCCAAGTCGCTGCTGCCGCTGCCGGAGAAGTGGCACGGTCTGAAGGATCAGGACACCCGCTATCGTCAGCGCTACCTCGATCTGATCTGCAATCCGGGCGTGAAGGATACGTTCGTGAAGCGCAGCCAGATCATGCGCGAGATCCGTGCGTATCTGGACGGCATGGGCTACATCGAGGTAGATACCCCCGTACTGCTGCCGATCGAGATCGGTGCTTCGGCAAGACCGTTCGTGACCCATCACAACACGCTGAACATGGACATGTATCTGCGTATCGAGACAGAGCTGAACCTCAAGCGCCTGATCGTGGGCGGCTTTGACCGCGTGTATGAGGTAGGCCGTATCTTCCGGAACGAGGGCATGGATCCCTCCCACAACCCGGAGTTCACCTCTGTGGAGATGTACCAGGCTTACACGGATTACATCGGCATGATGGATCTGATCGAGAACATGTACCGCACCATCACCCTGAATGTCTGCGGCACCGATACCGTGACCTACCAGGGCACGGAAATTGCCATCGGCAAGCCGTGGGAGCGCCTGACGATGATCGAGGCTGTCAAGAAGTACGCCGGTGTGGACTATAACGACTGGGCGACCGATGAGGACGCAAGAGCCTGCGCCAAGGAGAAGGGCGTTGAGGTCGAGGAGGGCAAGGATGCCACAAAGGGTCATGTCCTGATCGCCTTCTTTGATGCCTTTGTTGAGGAGCAGCTCATCCAGCCGACCATCATCTATGACTATCCGGTGGAGAATTCTCCGCTTGCCAAGAGAAAGCCCAGCGATCCGGCCTTTACGGAGCGTTTTGAGTACTTCATGTATGCCCGCGAGATGGGTAATGCCTTCTCCGAGCTGAACGATCCGATCGACCAGCGCGAGCGCTTCGAGCGTCAGGTCGCTGCCAAGCGTGCACAGGGCAATATGAACTGCCAGGTGGATGACGACTATGTGACTGCCCTTGAATACGGTCTGCCGCCCACAGGCGGTCTGGGCTTCGGCGTGGACAGACTTGTCATGCTGCTGACCGACAGCCCGTCCATCCGTGACGTGCTGCTGTTCCCGACCATGAAGCCGCTGCCGACCCAGCAGAACGCTGAGGCGCAGGCGGAGGAAGCTGCCGAGGCATAAGCGGATCTGCGGCCAATTTTAAGAGAACATATGCAATGGACAAAAGAACCTTAACTGTTTTTTAGACAGATGAGGTTCTTTTTTCGTCCTTTTTCGTTTTCGGAGAATAATTCGACATATATTATATGAAGGGATAAAACTGTTACCAAAGGAAGGTGATGCTTGTTACAGAAGTGTAAAACCATAACCATCAAATGATCGTAAGCGTCAAATATCCCCCATCTTCTCCAGAAGTGTCTAACGAAGTATAATAGACTCTAAGCAGGTTCATAGACTATTTTGGATATTCCAAATTGGTCCATGAAGTATGTTGGAGTAAAATAGACACAGGAGGAGTCGGAATGGAAGCTAAAACAACAACCATTACAACGGTGAAGCGGGAATTACGGCTGCAAGTATGGTCAGCTCAGATCGAGGCGCAGCAGACAAGCGGGCTAACTGTACAGCAATGGTGCAGCCAGAATGAAATAAAGCCAAGCACCTATTACAATCGGTTGAGGGTAAGCGTCAACCAAACCCGGCCCTCCTAATAGAAAAATGAGCCGAGGATATGACCTCGGCTCAAGTGTATTACTGTATAAGGCTCATTGATGAAAAGCGGTTTCGATTCATTTGGAATCGGGTCAATATCCAGATTGTGATGTTCCATTGATTGCACCTCTTAACGCAAACTGTACGCAACTGTGTAACGCCTACTGTATTTCGCTGTATGTTTGCCGGCAATATACAGGCAGTGAAAAGCTCCATGGCATGATTGATTTTTTTTTGATGCGTATTTTCAGCTTTTTATTCAAGACAAGAGCTACAATATCAGCACAGAAGACAAAATTATGTATTCCAGGGTGGATAAGGTATCTCAATCCTATCAGCGTTTTATTAATCATTACTGCGCAGGGAACAAGCAGATCATATTGGAGCATCTACCCGAATATGCAAAGTGTTTTCGCAGTCTCTTTGATCCTGAATACTGTAATACTCGGATTCCAAAAGAGTATAGCATCGAAAGAATCAATGTTCTAATATTCGGATTAAAGAATACGACGCTAATTCCATACATTTTATATATTTCCAAAAACATTTCCGAACAAATCGAATTGTCAAACATGTTTCGTATTATCGAGAGCTATATTATGAGGCGTTTGACTGTCCGAGCAACTACCAAAAATTACATTAATTTAATTGCTTTTTTAATGCTGAATCTGCCACCGGAAACTCCTGTGTGAACTGGTGCGAGCCGTTTTTCATGATTGCTTTCATTGGCTGATCCCTCCCATCTCTTCTTCAAGATTCTCCGTCTGCTCTTGCTGCGGCGTGATCGTGGAGTACAGCTCACCATGACATATCGCCCCGTAGCTGGTCAGCTCACCGTGCTTTCTTCCGAGCAATGCACCGCCGAGGTCGAACAACTCGGCTTCCTGCAGGACGGTCGTATCAAAGTCCTCCGGCAAACTCTGAGACAGATATTTCTCCGCATAATCATCAAAATCCGAGACTGCCGGGTCATGATCATACTCGCCGAGGTGCTTCATAAGCTCCTGCGTCCCTTCAAGCGTGTAAATGCGCTCTGCCTCCATGACCGCCTTGCACTTAACAAAGTCTTCATGGCACAGGCAGGACAGATGATGTGTGAGCGCATTCAGTGCATAGATCTGCTCCATCCCGCCGGTCATATTCCATGTGAGCTGCGGGAGCGCCGACTCATATTCATAGCAGCAAAGCGACTTGACAGGTGCGCCGTCATCAGAAACATGATCGAGTGCATCCGTGGGGCACGGCAGGCTGATCCACTGCGAACGCAGCGCTCCGTCCGGCGTGTCGGGTCCTATCCGCAGACGGAAAAACACGTCCTGCGGCACGTTGATCTCGAACTGGATGTCCGGAACCTCATACTCTCCGACCTCGCAGTAGAAGCCGTTAACGATCACGCCGCCGCTTTCCTCCGCCATTCTCTTCCCAACCTTCTCCCGGTCAAGTAGCGGTAGGAGCTCCTCGGGGCATCGTTCAATGAGCGGAAGCATTTCATCGTCAATGCAGATCTCTCCGACCTCTGCATAATCCTCCGCCGGGATGACCGGGATACTGTCCAGCCCATAGGTCATGCGGATCAGATCATGCAGATCAGCCGGTTCAGGCGTCTGAATGATCGCCGCCAGCATCGCCCGATGCACCTCATCCATGTCCTCGAACCGCTGTGCAAATACATTCAGCAAGTAGATGTTCCCCCTGCTCACAGCTCACCCTGTCCAGCACATCTTTTACCGCCAGTACACGCATCGGAAATTCCGCAGCATATCCATCATTTTTACCGATCACCTTGATTTTCATTGCATCGCCTCCATTCCAATCTGCTCCTCACGCTGTGCGATGATGCTCTCTGCACACGCCAAAAACTGCGGGAGCTCTGAAGACTGAAACTCCGTACCGCTGCCGCCGAAGTGCATCCGCAGATGCCCGACACAGGCAAGATCATGCGGTGCTTTGGAATCGGAATAGGTCAGCAGCACCTCGTCCGCAGCCGCTGCAATGATCTGCATTTTTGCTTCTGTCATATTCTCACTCTCCCTCCGTCTCCGTTTCCTCCGGAGCATTCAATTCGTCAATATACTCCCACACGCTCTGCGGATAGTCGATGCCCTCGAACGTCACCCAGCATGTCCAGCGTGGGTCCGATGCCGGAACCATCTGCACCGGCGCAGTGTCATTGGTCGCAAACACGACCTGACCGCCCCCGATGTAGACCCCGAACACATCACCGGAATACACCCCGACCCCCGGCACATCCGGCATCGTATCCCGGTCACCCCACACGGAATAGACCAGCAGCGAGTATCCGTCCCGGAACTGCCGGCTGTCCGGATCGTAGCTCTGGTAGCCAAGGATCAGCCCGAGATTGTCCGCCGTCCGGCGCTGAAATTCATCGTTCATCCCGCCCTGACCGCCGCAGGAGAGCCACTCCGCATCATAGGCATTCCGGCACCATGCCGCAAGATCGGCGGCATTCTTGCTCTCCGGGTGTTCAAACAGATACGGGTCAATGCTGACATGCCGCATCAGCTTGTATGTTCGCTCGAACTCCGGGTAGTCGATCTCCAGCCCATAGTTGGCATTCACCCGGTCAATGAGCGCCGTATCCTCCTCGATACGGAAGTACTCCGCATAGGCATCCATGTTCTCCACACTTTCCGGAAAGCATGACAAATACAAAAGCTGCGCCTTCATCACCTGATGGCGCAGCCCTTTTGCTATGAGCGTTTCTGCAATCTGATCTCCGTCCTGTTCGAGTTCAGCCATGCGCTCCGTGTCGATCTGTTCCATGAAAGCGGACTCGTCAAAGCCAAGCTCCGGCGGCTCCATCTGGCTCATGATATGCAGCGCAACCACCGGCAGGAGCAGCATTCCCAGCGCCCCGACAAGGATGCTGACGACAGCGATCAGCAGCTTCCGCCGGGTTTTCTCGTCCGTCAGAAGCTGGATGATCAGTTTGATGATGGCTGTTTTCATCTTCCCCCAGCCTTCCCGAACAGTGCCGCCTTATGCTCCGGCGCATGGACCTGCAACAGATACCGCTCATTCCCGCACCGGAACAGACACGTTCCACGCTCCGACCGCCCGATGAGCCGGTACTCCGGTGCCGTGATCTGGAGCGCATCCATGAACTCGTCCGGCGAGATATTGCCCGGATGAAAGAAGAAGCTGTAGCACGGAATGCTGAACAGCTGCTTTGTGAACTCCCGGATCTCCGGCAGGAGAAAGTCCTCCACATTCTGGCTTGCCAGCACAAAGGATGATTCCTTCTTCCGCACACGCTTCATGCCAGTGCGGATATACTCAATGGCGGTCATATTGGTCAGGAAGAGGTAAAGCTCGTCAAGGGCAGCAACGGTGTTGCCCCGGAACAAAAGCTGGTTCGACATGAACGACAGAATATTGAAAAGCAGCGTATCCTTGAGCTTTTTGTTGGTGTCCATCAGTCCCTTCACGCCAAAGCAGATGAAATCCGCATCCCGGATATTGGTATGCCCGTTGAAGTATTTCGCCTCCGCACCCTTGCACATAGAATGCAGCCCAAGGCAGACATTCTGGAGCATTTCCTCGGTGTACAGGGTTTTCTGCGCCGGATCAAATGCCATGAATTCCTTCTCCGTCAGCTCATAGAGGTCGGACATCGTGGGATAATCCTGCGCCAAAAGCCGGCTGAAATCTGTGGTATCCGTGATGCCGAACCGGGCATACAGCTTGATGAGCATGATCTCGATGGTGTCGATTTCCTGGTCGGTGAAGTCCTTGTAGCTGCGGAAGAAGTCCTTGAGATAGCTGATGTGCTGGCTCAGGCGGGTGACTTTGCGGAACGCATCCGGCTCATCCTCACTCTTGTCTCCATCGCCCCACGACTTCGGTTCAAGCGGGTTGATCATAAATTCTCCCGACAGCATGTCCATGTAGGTGCCGCCGAGATTCTCGCAGAGGTCACGGTACTCGTCCTCGGGATCCAGACACAGGATCGCCTTGCCGGACTCCCGGAGATTACAGAGCAGCAGCTTCATGAGATAGCTCTTGCCCTGACCGGAATTGCCGAGGATCAGCATATTGCTGTTGGTCTTGTCATCCGTCCGCTTGTCGAAATCGACCACCAGACTGCTGCCGTACTTGTCCTTCCCGAGGTAGAAGCCGTGCTCATCCGTCTTGCCGGAGTAGTTCAGCGGATAGAGGTTCGCCGCCGCCGATGCTGGGATAATGCGCTCAAACTGCACTCCGAACCGGTTCGTTCCGGTCGGGAGGACGGACAGAAAGCCGTCCTTCTGGCGGAGCAGCAGTCGGTCAACGTTGATCCTCGCACGGGTAGTCTTTGATTTCATTATAGCACATCTGCTACTGATTTGCAAGGATTCGATGCAAAAACTATCTTGACTTTATCTTATGAAACTGATACAATAGAATATAGAGAATTCGATCGATTATGAGGTGAAAAGCCATGCCCGAACAAACCATCCTCGATCGTGAAACCTACCGCAAAATCAAGAAAATGAGCCGTGAGGAGCTACAAGCCTTCCTGATGCGCTATGCAGAAAACCTGTTGGAAGATCATACTTCCACCCTTGATCTCTCACAGGTCGAAAGCGACCTCTGCCAGATCAACGGCATTGGTCAGAAACGTCTTGAAGAGATCATGGCGGTCATAAAAAAGCACAACGGCATTCCTGAATAGCATACTTCTTTTCAGAAAGGATAATGATGAAGTATTTGATAATCATAATAGCGTTATGCATCATATATATGGCTGCATTTTTCGGCATTTTCCTGCAAATCAAACGTTATTGGACGATGCTGCACGGTGCAGAAGATCCGAAGCGCAGCGTAAAAAGGCAGTCCTACATGGTGATTGTCTGGTGTTTTCTGACCGCTTTTACTTCACTCGGCGTGTACGGTATCTTTGGGGAGGTATTGCCGCTGGAATCCCGCAGGTTTGCGGCTTGTCTGTGCAGCTTTGTATGGAATGCAGGCTGCCTGCTGACCGCCGGTTTTCTGATCTGGAATCGAATCTGGTGGCGGACGCACGGTGTTACAGTCAGCGGTTATGTGGAAAACTCGGAATATGAGCACATCTGGCGTTCCGGCGGATGGAAGCAGACCGTTCGCTATCAGGCAGAGGGTAAGACCAATACCTTTACAGAAAAACAGGTCGGTATGAAAGCAAAGCCCTATCAAAAAGGCGCCGTCATTCCCGTCCGTTATTTGAAAGAAGCACCGTTTGCCGCAGAATGTGCCGATCATGAATCCTATTTGCCGTGGCTCGGTGCGCTGGTTATACTGACGTTTCCCGCAATGATGCTATACTGGTATCTGACAGGAGAATAATGGAGTTTTCGTTTTATATCCGACAAATACTCAAATAATAGCGCTTGAAAGGATGGTGCTCATGAAGAACAAAGCTATATGCCTCCTGCTGCTTGCTGCGTTCCTCATCAGCACCACAGGATGCAGCAAAACAGACGAAAGCAGCGCCGTACAGCCCATGACAGAAGCTGCGGCTGCAACAGTTGCTGCCAGCACAGAAGTTTCCACCACGGAACCAATGACAGAAGCGCCCACAGAATCCACAACGGATCCGACCACCGAAACAACAGCCGATAGCACCGAACCCACCGAGGAACTGCTCCCGACAGAAACCATCCCACTTGCCGAGGGCTTCTCTCTTTCCGATGTGCCGGAATACAGAGGCTCACCCTATGTCGAGATCAACGGGAACACGCCGTTTTTCACAGAATATCCAAGCGAAATCTTTGAGCTGTATAGCCCGCTCGATGACCTTGGTCGCTGCGGTGCCGCCTATGCGACAGTCTGCGAGGATCTCATGCCGACAGAAGAACGTGGACAGATCGGCATGATCAAGCCCTCTGGCTGGCAGACGGCGAATTATGCTGGGATCATTGAGGACATCTACCTCTACAATAGGTGCCATCTGATCGGCTATCAGCTCACCGGCGAGAATGACAACGAGCGAAATCTCATCACCGGCACCCGCTACATGAATGTCGAGGGCATGGAGCCGTTTGAGTGCAAGGTCGCCAATTACGTGAAGTCATTCCATGCGAACGTGCTGTACCGTGTCACGCCTGTGTTTTCCGGCGATGATCTGGTCGCCAGAGGTGTCCTGATGGAAGCGCTGTCACTGGATGCAAGCGCTCCCGAGCTGCAATTCTGCGTCTTCTGCTACAACGTGCAGCCGAATATCGAGATTGATTACGCCACAGGCGAAAGTCGTGCCTTGATCGACCCGGAGGCGACAGCCCCCACTGAGCCGCCCACGACCGAACTGGCGCTGATCGTTCCGGCAACTGAGGGTTCACAGGATTCCATAGACCGCACCATGCCGACATTTAGCGAGGATGTGACCTATATCCTGAATGCGAAGTCCATGAAGTTCCACTACCCGTCTTGCACGAGTGTGGCAGATATTGCGGAGTATAACCGGTTTGAATTCAAGGGTTCAAGGGACGAAGCAATTGAGGCCGGGTATCAGCCCTGCAAGAGATGCAATCCTTAATCATACAGAACAAAGCCGCAGCATTGTATTGCAGCGGCTTTTTTTAATGAATCTGGATGGCAATTGCTGTAAATGTTTTTGCCCTTCCACATATCCAGATGAACAACAGGCTCAATCTGAAACGGATCGCCTGCGATAAGAAATTTTCTTGGCGCACACTTGAACAGAGGATAGGTGATTTTAATAAGAGGAATCATGGAGGCTTCATCAAAAACGATGTAATCATACTTCTGATGAAGCATATGCCATTTACATTGGCAATATTGTAATTGGAGTTTTGAACCACATTAACCATCACGAGTATTCACAAAAACCATTGAACAATCTTTTCATTTCACTTCCTTTGACAGCGGAATGTTTGCTTTCTTTAATCCGCCTGCAACAAGTCCGGCTACAATGTTTGCACCCGTATCATTAAAATGTGTCAGATCGCTGCTGCCATCTATTGCGGCGGCCATATGATAGCTGTAAGCAGTATCATACCCAACCGAATTATAATGGTTTACCATCAGCGTATTCAGATCAATGCACACAATATTATATTTTTTAGCCAGATTCTTGCACGCATCGCAATAGGCAGTATAGCTGTTTGTGAATTTCCCGTTTGTGTAGTTCTTGGCACTGAGCGTAGTTGTCACCAATACAGGTGTGGCACCTTTCTTTTGAGCACCTTGAATAAACTGTGTCATATACCACTCATACGAACCGCTTGTGGGGGTGTTTACATTCCCACAGACAGGTGTGTAGCGCTCTGCGATGGACGCTGCTGAATCATTGATGGCGAACTGTACAAAGAGATAATCGCCGTCCTGGATCACATCCAGTATACTTTGAAGCCGTCCCTGATCGTAATAGCTATTGGAGCTGCGTCCCGCAATGGCTTTATTGGATACGACAACATTATCTGTAAGATAGCTTCCGAGAAAGTAGCCCCATCCCTGAATCGGTCCTCCTGTTGTCCGTCTCGCACTGGCAGTATAACTTTGTACTGTGGAATCACCTGCAATATAGATCGTTGTTTTGTGAATCTCCGGCTCAGGCTCTGTTTCTGTATAAATATCAGCCGGCGGTTCATCCGTTCGCTCAATTCGCAGATAATCAATATTCGGGCCGCCGTCAGCTGTTGCTGAAATCAGCCGGATGCTGTTTTCACCTGCATTCAGCGGAAGAAC
>JAGADP010000114.1 GCA_017828885.1 Oscillospiraceae bacterium
ATCGACATCTCGGAGATCGTCATTTACCTTGTGTTTATCTTCGTCATGCTGAAAGAGCATGTCGGAAAGCTGGTGTTTACCGTTCTGGCGCTCAGCAATATGGGCAATATCATGCTGTATGGCGGAAAGTGTATCGAGGGGCTGCTGTTTCCCGAGCAGGCGCAGCTCCGGGTGCACTATACCTATGCGCTGTGCAGTCTGCCTGTGCTGATCCTCGAGCTGACGTTCGCTTACTTCCTCATCTTCCGGAACATCTGCTCACACGATGATTCGCCGGATGATGCCTATAGCGTCAAGATCCAGGGCTATCTGTGGCACTACCTCTGGCTCGTTCCGGCGGTGTTTTCGCTGATCTGGTTCCAGAGTCTCTACGGTTCGGATAAATCCACGCTGGAGGAACGGCTGAATCCGCTCAATTCGCTGTATCTGCTTGCGGTGACGGCGGGGTCGATGCTGATCTACCGTATCATCGTGCAGCTGACGTCACTGTATGAAAAGAACTTCACGCTGCTGGCGGAGAACCACTCCCTTTCGATCCAGCGGCTGCAATATGACAGCCTGAACGAGCGCCTTGAAAACATGCGCCGTACACGGCACGACCTCCGTCATCATGCGGCGCTGCTCAAAGAGATCCGGGACAGCGGGGATATTACCGCCCTCGATGACCTGATCTCGATGTACACCGAGCAGAACCGCCTGGATCAGCCGCTTGTCCGCTGCGAAAACGAGACGGTCAATGTGGTGCTGGCGCTCTATTCCGAGACCGCCTGTCAGAACGACATCGCGTTTACGGTGAAGGCGGATATTCCGCAGGAGATCTTTGCGGACAAGAAAGACCTTGCGGTGCTGTTCGGCAATATCCTCGAGAATGCTACAGATGCCTGCAAGGAGGTGGAGAGCAGCCGGTTCATCGACCTCTCTTCGGCCTATACTACGCTGCCGAGCGGAAAGCATTGTCTTTCGCTCATCGTGAAGAACAGCTGCGGTGCTATTTCGCGTGACGAGGAAGGCGTGTTCCATTCGACCAAGCATCCGGGCGACGGCATCGGCATCAGCTCCGTGCAGCGCATCACCGAGAAATACGTCGGCTCCTGCTCCTTCCTGCCGGAGGATGGGGTGTTCACCGTTTCGGTGATACTCTATGAATCAAAAGTGTAACGTGCTCTGAACGATAGGGGATACCTATTCCAGATGAAAGACGATGTTTGCCCACGGAGATCCATCTTTAGAAAAAGCGGTTTTGAGGGTGCGCAGCACCCTCCCAGATCCTCCCCCAACGGGGGAGGTGCCGCCGAACGGCGGCGGAGGGGGCGGCATGCAGGTGAGCAACTCCAGAATTAAAAATCCCCGTTTGCCAGATCATCTTGCATTCTGCTGTGATCTGTGCTATAATAAAGGAAAGAGCCCGGTAATGAAAAACCTTTTCCGATAGAAAGGGAGGCACTATGAAAAAGTCAGTATTCGCTGCAAAGAATGAGAATCTTGACAGGGTGACTGAATTCATCCTTGAGCAACTCGAAGCAGCCAGATTTCCGAAGAGAACACAGATGCAGATCAAGCTTGCAGTGGAGGAGATCTTTGTCAACATCGCAAGCTATGCCTATGCGAAGGGGACCGGCACGGCGGACATATCAGTAGATATTTCCGACGGCATGGTGCGGATCACCTTTGAGGACAGCGGTGCGCCGTTCGACCCGCTTGCGGAGAAAGACCCGGATGTGACGCTTCCCGCAGAAAAGCGCAGGATCGGCGGCCTTGGCATCTTCCTTGTCAGAAAGCTGATGGATCATGTCAGCTACGAATACAAGGACGGAAGGAACATTCTGACCATTGAGAAAAAGGTAGGAGCATCGGCATGAAAAAAAAGAGAAGTGTAAAAGTCAGAGTGGCGGTCGCTGCGATCGTCTTTATGTCCATACTGACGTTGGCGATCGCGTCCATCGGCTATAAGCTCTACCATGACACGGTCATGGACAGTTATATCACGTATACCAACACGGTGCTGGAATATGCCTATCGTGCGAGCGTGAAATATGGCTTCGGGGATATGATTGCGCAGCGGGACATGCCGGAAGGCTATGAGGAATTCCGTGAGGAGCTGAATGCTGTGAAGGACAGCTCGGACATCAATTATCTGTATGCCATCTATTTTGACGACATCGAGGATATGCATAGCCTTCACTACGCGATCAATGCAAAGACGCAGGCGGAATTGTCAACAGGCAAGCCGCTCTCCGAGATCTTTACCTATATGGGGAAGCCCTGCGAAGTGGATGCGTTCGAGGATGATACGCTGATGACGTTCTGGGATGCTGTCCGGAACGGAAAACGCGATATTGGCATCCTCAAAGGCGATTCGGATGCGTACGGCCGTATGCTGAACGGCTATCATGTGATCTATGACAGTCAGGATAACGCAGTCGGCCTGCTCTGTGTGGAGATCAAAGTCACCCGGATCAATAAGGAGCTGCGGCATTACATCTTCATGGTGATCCTGACGGCTTCCTTGCTGACGGCGGCCATTATTCTGCTGTATCTGTTCAGAACAGAGCGTTATCTGGTGAAGCCGATCGTGGCGATCGCAAAGAACAGCGATGATTTTGTGAAGAAAATGCAATCCCATGCAGAACCGGAGGAACTCACCTATGAGGAAGTCGATGTCAGGACAGACGGTGAGCTGCGGCTGCTGGCGGATAATGTCAAGAGTCTGGCGGACGGCGTTGCGGCATATATGACGAATCTGAAAGCTGCGACGGCGGAGAGAGAGCGTATCGGCACAGAGCTGCAGCTTGCGACCAGGATCCAGGCCGATATGCTGCCGAGCATCTTCCCGCCCTTCCCGGAACGGCATGATTTCGAGATCTATGCAAGCATGACCCCTGCAAAGGAGGTTGGCGGCGATTTTTATGATTTCTTCCTGCTCGATGAAGACCACCTTGGGATCGTCATGGCAGACGTATCCGGCAAGGGCGTTCCGGCGGCGCTGTTCATGATGATGAGCAAGATCCTGATCAACAATTTCGTCATGCAGGGGTTCAGTCCTGCGAAGGTGCTCGAGCAGATCAATCAGATGATCTGCCAGAACAACAAGGCGCGCATGTTCGTGACCGTATGGCTCGGGATACTGGAGATCTCTACGGGTAAGATCACCGCTGTCAATGCCGGCCATGAATACCCGATCATCCGCACGGCAAACGGCGATTTTGAAGTGTACAAGGACGAACACAGCTTCATTGTGGGCGGCATACCGAATGCGAAGTACAGGGAATATGAGATGCAGCTTGAAAAGGGCGGCATGCTGCTGCTCTATACGGACGGTCTGGCCGAGGCGATGGATGCCTCCCGGAACATGTTCGGTCTGGACAGGCTGGTCGATGTCATGAACCAAAACAAGACGGCCTCCCCGGAAGCCCTGCTTAAGGCCATCAGAGCGGCTGTGGATACGTTCGTCGGGGATACAGAGCAGTCTGACGATCTGACGATGCTCGGCATCCGATTGTAATATCGAAAGGAGCTCCCAAACAATGGCGGAAAAGAAAAAGGATCGCCGCACCCTGAAAACACAGAAAGCGCTGCGTGATGCGCTGGCTGAGCTTTTAGCTGAAAAAAAGCTGGAAAAGATCACGGTGCAGGAGATCGCGGACAAAGCGGACGTCAACCGCGTGACCTTCTACAAGCACTTCCTCGATGTCTATGACCTCTATGAAAAGATCGAGCAGGAAACACTCGTCCAGCTCGGCATGCTGGTGCTGCAGCTCGAGGATCTGCCGGCGGAGGAGCTGTTCCCGCATATGATCGGCTATATTGCGGAGAATCAGATGATCTTCCGTATGATCTTCAGTCCGAACAACACCGGGACGCTGCAAAACAAGCTGTCGAAGATGCTCGAGGGCTTGTTCCTGAAGCTCGAGAGCGAAAAGCGCGGCACAGCGCTTGACAACAAAGAGCTCGGCTATCTGTGCAGCTACCGTGCGCAGGGCTGTCTTGCCGTCATTGCCCGCTGGGTGATGGGCGGTTACGTGGATCCGCAGGATCTGATCGGCAAGACGCTTTCCGCACTGGATGCCAGTACGGAGAGGCTCTTTGAAGAACTGTCGGGCAGTAAGTGAAACATTCTGCGCACATAGATCGCATTTATCCATTGACACGCCATACATTGTATGTTATAATGAAAGCATAGCATGTAGGATGGATCATGCGACGCATAGTTTATCATTGAAACCAGGAAAGGATGGATCGATATGACAATTACAAAAACGAAGAAAGACAAGCATCTGACACTTGCACTGGAAGGTTCTCTGGATAAGACGACAGCTGCGGATCTCGAAGCAGTCATCTCCAATGAGCTTGACGGCATCCAGTCGCTGACCTTTGACATGAGCGGTCTGGAGTACATTTCATCGGCCGGCCTCCGTGCGCTGCTGTTTGCCCAGCAGACGATGAGCGGGCAGGGAAGCATGACGGTGAAGAACTGCAGCGATGTGGTCATGGAGATCTTTACCGTGACAGGTTTTACCGAGGTCATGAATATTCAGTAAGGGAAAACGCTCTGTTCCGTATGTTGAACAGAGCGCCTTTTATAGGAGGATCAAATCGACATGAGTTCACCAGCGACCAAACAGCGCAGTGCATACTGGGACAATATCAAAGGTCTGCTGATGCTCCTGACGGTGTTTGCACATATTCTGTACCAGCTCCAGGATAAGTCCAGCGCCGTCAATGCAACAGTTGACTGCATCTATATGTTCCACATGCCGGCCTTTGTATTTGTTTCGGGCTATTTCGGCAAAAGCGAGCGCTCACGCAGTTTTCAGAGTATCCTGAAGCTCATTATGCTCTATTATATCTTCAATAGTATCACCGGGTTTATTTATGGCTTCACTTCATTGCTTGAGCCGATGTATTCCTATTGGTATCTAATCGCGCTGATCGCATGGAGGCTGACAGCGCACCGGATCGCAAAATTCAAGGAGATCAATCTGATCCTCTTTGTTGTGGGGCTATTTGCCGGCTTCTATCCGACCATCGACAATCATTTTGCGGCCGCGCGGATCCTGTGCTTCTACCCCTACTACATGTGCGGATACCTGCTCAGCCAGGAGAAGAGCGAGGAGCTGATCCATAAAAAATACCTGTCGCGGGCGGCCATAGGACTTGCCACAGTCGCTGGTGCGCTGCTGCTCTCGGTCGGCGCCTACCTGTATTTCGGGTATACGGACGGCGCTCTGACGATGGAAGGCTATGACGAGCCGATGGGTGCGTTCGGCAGACTGGTGCTCTATCTCATCTCCTTCCTTGCGATCTGGGCGCTCAGACGGATCACGCCGGACAGAAACATCCCGCTTCTTACCAAGTTTGGTCAGAATTCGCTCTGGATCTTTATCCTGCACCGGCCTTTCACATTGCTTCTGAGCAAATACATAGACAAGTTGTCACCCGTCCTGATGATCGTGATCGCTTTGGCGGCCGCTGTCGTATTCTGTCTTGTTCTGGGGAACGATCTTCTTGTAAAGTACATGGATAAGCTGATAGATGGCTGTACTGCTATCTTCACCTCCGAGGAGAAGAAGAAGTTCGATCTCTCAAGGCTGGTCGTACTCGGCGTATCCCTGTTTTTTATCGTCAACATCGTGCTGGAATCCTACGATGGCGTCAAGTTTGACGACCTGAAAAAGCTCTTCAAGGGTGAGTATACTGAAGCAAACACGGAGAATGAGAACGATGCGGAGACCGATGTGCTCTATCCCATCATGGACGCCGGACAGCAGGCCAGGTTCGACAATGCGTTCCGGATCACCTTTTCAGGCGACCTGATCCTTCTGGAGGA
>JAGADP010000115.1 GCA_017828885.1 Oscillospiraceae bacterium
GACCTCCATGGTCAGCTTGTCATAGTCAGTGACCTGACCCAGACGTGTGTCCTCGACCTTATAGTTCACCTTCAAGACCGGCGTATAGATACTGTCCACGGTGATGACATCAAGCGGGAGACCGGTCTTGGTCTGCTTGTTGCGCTCCGCGGAGACATATCCTCTGCCCTTATCGAGCATGATCTGCATTTCGAGCTTTGCGCCCTCGCTGATCGTCGCAATATGCGGGAACGGCGGGAGAATCTCGACCTCAGAATCTGTCTTGATATCGGCAGCGGTGACCTCACATTCACCCTGGGCGTCAATATAAATGGTCTTGGGTCCGTCGCCGTGAAGCTTCGCGGTCAGACCCTTGATGACAAGGATGATCTCGGTGACATCCTCCTTGACACCGGGGATGGTTGAGAGCTCGTGGTGAACGCCCTCGATCTTGACGGCGTAGACTGCCACACCGGGCAGTGAGGAGAGCAAGATCCGTCTGAGACTGTTGCCGATTGTGATGCCGTAGCCTCTGGGCAGCGGGGAGATAATGAATCTGCCGTACTTGCCGTCGGCGTGCATTTCATCGGTAACGATTTCCGGCTTATCGATTTTCAGCATAAACACCCTCCTGTTGTGCAATCAGTTACGGAACGGCAAATGCAGCTGCAAAGCAGCACTGCCGCATTTTGCGATTGATTACTTGGAGTACAACTCAACAATGAGATGCGTTGCTGCTTCGTACTCGATATCCTCTGCGGAAGGCATCCGCACGACGGTCGCGGAGAAATTCTCCTTGTTCGCGTCAAGCCAGAGCGGGGTGACTCTGTCTCTGGTTGCCTCGACGGTGGACTTGAACTTCTCAGAGGTTCTGTCCTTCTCGCGCAGGGCAATGACATCGCCGACCTTCACTCTGTAGGAAGGGATGTTGACCTTTTTGCCGTTGACGGTGAAGTGGGCGTGTGCGACGAGCTGTCTTGCCTCTCTTCTGGTGAGAGCGAGGCCCATGCGGAAGACAACGCTGTCGAGTCTGGACTCGAGCAGAGTGATGAGATTGTCACCGGTCTTGCCTTCCATCTTGGTTGCGAGCTCATAGTAGTGATAGAACTGCTTTTCGAGCACGCCGTAGATGAACTTCAGCTTCTGCTTCTCCTTGAGCTGGAGACCGTACTCAGAAACCTTTCTGCGGTTGTTTGCGTTCTTGAAGCGCTGGGACTCCTTCTTGGCGACGCCCATGACACCGAGGCTGATGCCCAGTGTGCGGCACTTCTTGACGATCGGTTCTTTCTGAACTGCCATTTTCGATTACACCTCCCTGTTATACGCGTCTTCTCTTCGGAGGACGGCAGCCGTTGTGCGGGATCGGGGTCACGTCCTTAATCATGCGGACCTCAAGGCCGACGGCCTGCAGTGCTCTGATTGCAGCCTCTCTGCCGGTGCCGGGACCGTTGACAAAGACCTCAACGTTCTTCAGACCGTGCTCCATAGCAGCTCTTGCAGCGGTCTCGGCCGCGCTCTGTGCTGCGAACGGCGTAGACTTCTTCGAGCCGCGGAAGCCGAGCTCACCTGCGGATGCCCAGGAGATTGCATTGCCCTGTGTATCCGTGATAGTGACGATGGTGTTGTTGAACGTGGACTGGATATGCACGGCGCCGCTCTCGATGTTCTTGCGCTCTCTGCGGCGTCTGATGGTGGTAACCTTCTTCTTCTGCTGTGCCAAGATACAGTCCCTCCTTACTTCTTCTTGTTCGCGATGGTCTTTGCCGGACCCTTGCGTGTTCTTGCATTGGTCTTGGTACGCTGTCCTCTGACGGGCAGGCCCTTGCGGTGGCGAATACCGCGGTAGCAGCCGATATCGACAAGGCGCTTGATATCCATTGCGACCTGACGGCGCTTATCGCCTTCCACCAGGCAGTTGTTGTCAATGTACTCACGGAGTGCAGCAACATCTGTCTCGGTAAGGTCCTTTACTCTCGTGTCCGGGTTGATACCGGTCGCTGCGAGAATCTTGGTTGCCGTAGTACGGCCGATGCCGAAAATATAAGTGAGACCGATCTCGACGCGCTTATTCTTCGGCAGGTCCACACCAGCGATTCTTGCCATAGCTCTTATTACACCTCCAAATGACGGTTGGGCCGGGGCTTCTCAGCCCTGACGCTGCTTATGCTTCGGGTTTTCACAGATGATCATGATTTTGCCCTTGCGCTTGATGACCTTGCACTTCTCACACATGGGCTTGACGGAAGGTCTGACCTTCATGGAAATTACCTCCTTTGGGTCTGCGCACAAATCACTTTGCACGCCATGTGATTCTGCCCTTCGTCAGATCGTAGGGCGACATCTCAACTGTTACATGGTCGCCGGGAACGATGCGGATATAGTTCGTTCTCAGCTTGCCGGAGATATGTGCAAGGATCACATGATGATTGCTCAGCTCGACCTTGAACATAGCATTCGGCAGGGCATCGATGACCACGCCTTCCACTTCAATTACATCCTGCTTCGACATCTTCGATGACCTCCTTGCGGGACTCATTTTGTTTGGAATAGGGACGCCTTGCATCCGCGTTGAGGTCACTGAGCGCGCGGCGGAGCGCCTTATCGGTCAGTCCCTCGAGGGAAAGCGTCCTGTTTGTTTTCCGGACGTGCGCGGGATTTTTCCGCTTCGGGCGCTGCAGGGGTCTGCGGCCGCCGTCTGCAAGGAGCAGCTCTGCGCCGTCCAGCGCGGCAATGATGAAATACTGTCCGGCTTCGCGTCCTGCCGAAGCACAGACGATCTGACCGGGTTCCAAAATAAACCGCTGCATGGTGCTCACCGTTTGGTCAGGATCAGCGGGCCGTCCGCGGTGACCGCGATCATATGCTCAAAGTGTGCGGAATACGTGCCGCTGTCCGTAACGACTGTCCAGCCGTTCTTCAGCGTATGCACGCCGTCGCCCCTGAGATTGATCATCGGCTCGATGCAGAAGGTCATGCCCTCGACAAGGCGCATTCCGTGACCGGCCTTCCCGTGATTCGGGACCTCCGGGTCCTCATGCACCTCTCTGCCGATGCCGTGGCCGCAGTAATTCTGCACGATGCCGTAGCCGCGCTCCCGGCAGTAGGCCTCAACGGTGTGGGAAACATCGCCCAGCCGCGCTCCGATCTGCGCCGCAGCGATTGCCTCATAGAGGCTCTGTTCGGTATCGCGCAGGAGCTTTTCGACCTCTGCGCTGACCTGCCCGACCTTGAAGGTATAGCAGGTATCCGAATTCCAGCCCTTGACGCAGGCGCCGAGATCGACGCTGACGATGTCGCCCTCATTGAGCCGTCTGCTCCCGGGGATGCCGTGGATGACCTCCTCATTGACCGACACACAGGCGCTTGCGGGAAAACCGTAAAGCCCGAGGAAATTCGGGACAGCGCCGTGTGCGGTAATGACCCGGTGAACGATTTTATCGATGTCCTTTGTAGTCATGCCGGGCCGCAGCTTCTCCTCAACGGCGTTGAGGGCTTCCGCTGCGATCTTTCCGGCTTCGAGCATCTTTTCGATATCCGATTTTGATTTAACAGATACCATCTGGACGCCTCAGTCCGCAATACCGAGTGCCTCGAACACGAGCTTTGTCGTATCCGCGACCTCCTCCTGACCGGTAACGGTCACGAGCTTGCCGGTTTGTGCGTAATAGTCCTTGAGCGGTGCAGTTTTCTCCTTATAGACCTCAAGTCTGGAGAGCACCGTCTCGGGGGAATCGTCGGCACGCTGTACGGTCTTGCAGCCGCACTTGTCGCAGATGCCGGGCTCGGTGGTCGGCTTATACTCGATGTGATAGGAAGCGCCGCAGCCCTCGCAGACACGTCTGCCGGACATTCTGGCACAGATCCGCTCATCGGGGACATAGACCTCGAGCACGGTGTCGATGCGGACGCCCATGCTGTCGAGCGCCTCAGCCTGCGCAACGGTGCGCGGGAAGCCGTCGAGGATAAAGCCGTTTGCGGCATCCGGCTCCGCGATGCGGTCCTTGAGGATGCCGATCACGATCTCATCGGAGACAAGATCGCCGCTGTCCATTGCAGCCTTTGCCCGAAGTCCGAGCTCGGTACCGTTCTTGACGGCCTCACGGAGCATATTGCCCGTAGAGATCTGCGGAATGCCGAGCTTTGCGGAGATCGCCTCCGCCTGTGTGCCCTTGCCGGCACCGGGAGCGCCTAAAAGGATCAGGTTCATATGTCATCCTCCTTTGCGTTGCAGGTTTCAGCGGAGGAATCCCGGATGATGACGCATCATCAGCTGAGATTCCAGCGTGCGGACGGTCTCGATCGCGACACTGACCACGATGAGAATCGACGTGCCGCCCATAGACGAGACGTTGATCTGCGTGATGTTCAGGAAGATGATCGGGAAGACCGCGACCAGTCCGAGGAACACAGCATCGACAAGAGAGATCTTGGAGAGCACCTTCTGGATATAATCCGAGGTGGGCTTTCCGGGTCTGATGCCGGGGATTGCGCCGTTGGACTGACGCAGGTTGTTTGCCATTTCAACCGGGTTGTAGGTGATCTGGACATAGAACCAGTTGAACAGCAGGATCAGGATGAAATACATGATCGCATAGGAATAATTCTGCGTGCTGAAGAATTTGACGAAGTGGTAATAGAAGCGTTCGCCGCCCGGGGTATCTTCGGTGATGGCCTTGACCGGCTCCTTGAACATGGTGAACATGGAAGGAAGCGACATAAAGCTCATCGCGAAGATGATCGGCATAACGCCGGACATACAGACCTTGATCGGAATGTGGCTGTTCTGTCCGCCGTACTGTTTTCTGCCGACGACGCGCTTGGCATACTGCACCGGAATCCGGCGCTCGGCTTCGTTGAAGAAGACGATCAGCATGACCATGGCGACGAAGATGAGCAGATAGATCACGACCGGGATGAAGTACTGCTTTGCGCCCTCCGGGGTGCGGATGAGCTCATAAAGCGTACCGATGTCGACGGGGATACGCGCCACAATACCCGCAAAGAGGATCATGGAAACGCCGTTTCCGATGCCCTTCTCATTGATGCGGTTACCCATCCAGATGACGAGCGATGCACCAGCCATGAAGGAGACGATGATGACGAACATAGCGAACCAGCCCTGGCCGCCGTTCTCAGCGATGGTATACTTCACGGCGTTTTTGCCGTTGGAGCTCATGCCCTTCAGTGTGAGGTAATAAGCGACAGACATGAAGGCCGCCAGACCGAGCGCGACGAACGAGCTGATCTGATTGAGCTTCTTTCTGCCGTCCTCGCCCTCCTGCTGGAGACGCTCCAGCGGGGGGAGTGCATAGGTCAGCAACTGGATGATGATGCTGGCGTTGATGAACGGTGTGACGCCGAGGGAGAACATGGTCGCCTTGGCGAGCGCGCCGCCCGAGAGGATATTGAGGTATTCGAGGAAGTTGCCGTTGCTTGCCTTCTCGGTCATCCAGTCCTTGACAACAGCGGTATCAAGGAAGGGAACGGTGATTGCACCGCCGAGACGGAAGATCACGATGATGAGCAGTGTAAAAAGCATCTTTCTGCGGATCTCCGGGATGCCCCAAGCCGTCTTGAGTGTTTTGAACACCTTACATCACCTCAGCTTTCCCGCCTGCCTTCTCGATCTTCTCCTTTGCCTGCTCCGTGACCTTTGCGGCCTGCACGGTGAGGCTGACATTCAGGTCGCCGCCGCCGAGAATCTTGATGCCGCCGTTCTCGACCTTCTTGATGAGGCCTGCTGCACGGAGGATATCCTCGGTAACCACGGTACCTTCAACGAAACGGTTGAGGTCGCCGACATTGACCGTCGTATAGCGGACAGCAAAGTGATTGTTGAAGCCGCGCTTCGGGATACGTCTTGCCAGCGGCATCTGGCCGCCTTCAAAGCCGATGCGCACACCGCCGCCGGAAC
>JAGADP010000015.1 GCA_017828885.1 Oscillospiraceae bacterium
GGTAAAGCCTGTGGTGATCGTGCCGGGGATGTATTTCAGGAGCTTGCCGAACCGGCAGAAACCCATGACGATCATGATGATGCCCGCCATGATCGTGGAGATGATAAGGCCGTCCATGCCCTCCGTCGCCACGATGCCCGCCACGATGGTCGCAAAGGCTGCGGTCGGACCTGCGATCTGCACACGGCTGCCGCCGAGGAGCGCCACGATAAAGCCTGCCACGATCGCGGTATACAGACCCTGCTCCGGCCCTACACCGGAGGCCAGCGCCAGTGCGATGGACAGCGGCAGCGCAATGATCGCCACGATCACGCCTGCGACAACGTCCTTCGCAAACTGTGCAGGGGTATAGTCCTTCATGACCGAGAAAAGTTTCGGTTTGAGCTTGTCTACGCTCTGTTTCTGCTTCTGATCTGCCATACGAGCATCCCTTTCTATATATATGTGTGTTATACGAAACGAACGTATATCATTATACACCTGTTTCCGCCATATTTCAAGCATTTTTTCGCTTTTGTCGAAAAATCGTACACTTTGATAAATAAAGTATCATCGGTGAAGAGTTCCATATACATTTTGCTGCAAAAATGCGGCACTCCCGCCCTTTACAAAGAGCTTTTCAGAGGGAAATGCAGATACACCTGCTGCGAGACGGAGGTTCCGGTTGCGAGACTGTAACAGCGCGGTATCAAAGTATACATACCGTAAAAAAACAGCTTTGCTTCCAGTGGTGATCGGTAACAAACTATCTCTGAATAATACAATACTGCTAACAGATGAAGAAAACTTGGATATTCGCTTGCATTTCTTCCCAAAGGGTGCTATAATCATCTCAAGATCAGAAACAGAGCAGGATCCGTCCGGATCCTGCGGGGATCTTAGGGTTCATGGTTATAGCAGCTCCGCTGTTATAATATAAAGTACGGGCTGGTCACTGACCGGCACTGTGCAAATTTATATAGAAGGAGAAGAGATTTATGAAAAACCTGAAGAGAATGGCTGCTTTACTCGCTGTTATGGCTGTTGCCGTAACTGCCTTCACCGCTTGCGGCGGTAACACCAAGCCGGAGGTCGTTGAGTCCGCTACCGAGGTAGCTGTTGAAGAGACCGCGGCTGAGACCGAGGCTGAGACCGAGGCCGAGACTGCGGAAGCTGAGACCGAGGCAGAAGCAGAAGCGGAGACTGAGGCAGAAGCAGAGGCCGAGACTGAGGCAGAGGCAGAGACCGAGGCAGAAGCTTCGGAGGATGTGCCTGCCGAGGAGGAGACTGCTGCGGAAAACGCTGCTGAGTAAGTTTATTTCCATTGTTCATTCCTTTCACGGAAACAGCCCCCGGGATCACCGCGGGCTGTTTTCATTCCCCGGGATATTGACAAATACCGATAAAAGTAGTAGAATATAGAAAGCAGTCAAAAACCGATCCCAAGGAAAGAGGAACCATATGGAAAGACCTAATCCCTATGAAGAAAGCATCGTCCGCCAGTATACGCGCCCGATCTGGCACAGATTCCTGAAAGGCGTCAAGGAGTACGACCTGATCCAGGAGGGCGACTGCATCGCCGTGTGCATCTCCGGCGGCAAGGATTCGATGCTGATGGCCAAGTGTATGCAGCGTCTCCAGCGGTACAGCAAATTCCCCTTCGAGGTGCGCTTTCTGGTGATGAACCCCGGCTATAACGAGGTCAACCGGCAGCGTATCATCGAGAATGCCGAAAAGCTCGGCATCCCGATCACGATGTTCGAGACGCGCATCTTCCATGCCGTCTCCAAGATCGAGCAGCACCCCTGCTATCTCTGCGCCCGGATGCGCCGCGGCTATCTCTACAAGACCGCGATGGACATGGGCTGCAACAAGATCGCACTCGGGCATCACTTCGATGACGTGATCGAGACCATCCTCATGGGGATGCTCTACGGCTCGCAGATCCAGACCATGATGCCCAAGATCCACAGCGAGAATTTCCCCGGTATGCAGCTCATCCGGCCGCTGTATCTCGTGCGCGAGGCGGACATCATCTCGTGGGCAGAGCGCAATGACCTGCACTTCATCCAGTGCGCATGCAGCATGACCGAGGCGATCGCTGCCGGCGACACGCCCGGTGTCTCCAAGCGGCAGGAGATCAAAGAGCTCCTCTGTCAGCTCCGGAAGGTCAATCCCGGTGTGGACAAGAACATCTTCCGCAGTGTGGAAAACGTCAACCTCAAGACGATCATCTCCTACCACCTCGGGGATGAGTACCACCACTTCCTCGATGATTTTGACGAAGGCATCACCAACCACGGCACCAAGGCCGGTGAAGGACGATAACGCCCCCATATCGCAAGAAAAAGAAGCCGGAGGTGCTTCTTTTTTCTTATGCGATGGGGGCTCGGGCTTTCTGTTCTGTGAAACCCCTTGAAAAATCTGAAATTCTGTAGTATAATAGTAACTGTGAAAAAACACTATTCCTCTTTACTACAATAGATAAGTAATGCGTGCCCCCTCCGCCGCCATTCGGCGGCACCTCCCCCCTGCGGGGGAGGAAGGGTTTTTAAGGGGGCTACGCCCCCTTGCCCCTCTTTATCTATTATTGTTTTAGGAATAGTATAAAAAGCAATGGAGCTGACAAAAGGAGAGATCTGTATGCATTTGTTCAAAAGAGCTGCTGCGCTGGCAACAGCCGCCTGCATGATGCTGGCGGGGATGCCGGCGGGCGCTGTAACGGTCGGCGCTTCGGACGGCACGATCCGGATCACGATCGACAGGATGACCGTCGATGTGTCGGACATCAGCAGGCCCGTGCCGATCTATGTCCGCACGGACGGCGTCGCAGAGGGCTTTACGTCGATGGAGTTCGGCATCACCGTCGATCCACGCTGCACCTACACGGTCTACACCGATTCGGATGAGGCCAAGGAGCTGGCGCATGAGGGGCTGAGCCGCATGATGATCGTGGATACCGACCGGGATCTGAGCTGGAACTGTATGGCGAGCAGCACATCCCTGACGCGGCCGATGAATCTGGTGCTCTACATGGTGGATCTGCCGGGCAACGCAAAGCCGGGTGACACCTACTACATCCGGTTCACGGAGCAGAATATCCGCGGCGAGAATGCGGCGTTCTGCTGGGAGCGGTTCAAGCAGATCGCCTATGATTTTGAGGCGGAGGAGGGCTGTATCACGGTCATAGATCCGCAGCCCGCTGATCCGGAAACGTCTGAGCTCCCCACAGAGACAACGGAGGCCACAGCGCCCGAGATCGTTTCAATGGAGCGCTATGAGACGCTGACGGTGGGACATGTCCAGGAGCTGGGCTTCACGGTGCCGATTGAGAGCATCACCTATCCGGGCGGTTCAAGCGGTGCAGCATCCCTCTCGAGCTATGACGGGAAGGTGTACCTGTCCGGACTGCATGCGGGAAGTGTGGACATCACGGTACGGCTCGCCAGCGGCGAGATCTGCCTGCTGCATGTGACGGTCGAGCCTGCTGCCACGGATGCCGTCACAACGACCACGGCGGTCTCCACAACGGCACAGACTACGACCACGGCGATTTCCACCACGACTGCTGTTTCCACGACCAAGGCAGCTACAACGACAAAGGCTGCCACGACCACAAAGGCTGTCACGACGACCAAGGCCGAGACCACTACCACGGCGACCTCCACGACCAAGGCTACCTCGACCAGCAAGCCGAAGGTCACCACCCCGCAGACCGAGACCACAACGACCACGACCACCAAGCCGATCAGCACGTCCACCGAGACCACGACCGTTCCGACAGAGACCACGACAGAGCCTGCGGGCATGACGGGCAATCTCAACGATGACACGATCGTCAATGCCTCGGATGCAGCGCTTCTCCTGATCGCTGCGGCAAAGATCGGCGCCGGGGAGGAGCCGGGTCTGTCAGCAGCACAGAAGGCTGCTGCCGATGTCAACGGGGACGGCAGCATCAATGCTTCGGATGCCGCGGTCATCCTCATCTATGCGGCGGCTGTCGGCGCAGGACAGGCGGATGCCAGGCTCACGGATTTCGTCAAGACAAAGTAGTATAGCAAAAGGCGGTACAGATGCACAATGGCTCTGTACCGCTGTTTCATTCTTATGAGAGGGGCAAAAGCAAGGTCACACAGAAGCCGCCGCTGCGGTTGGAGCAGATGAGTTCGCCGCCCATCTTTTCCATGAAGGCGCTGGCGATGTACAGGCCAAGGCCGCTGCCCTCTTTCCCCTCGGAGTTGAACTTTCCACGGTAGAACTTGTTTGTCAGCAGGTCGAGCTCGTCCGCGGGGACGCCTTCGCCGTAGTCCTGCACGGCCATTTCGAGGAAGCTGTCACGGAACCGGTAGCTCACGTCGATCTTCGTACCGGCGTACTTATACGAATTGCTGATGAGGTTGCCGATGATCTGGGACAGGCGCTGTCTGTCGGTCAGAAGCAGGCAGTCCGGGATCCCGCCTTGCTCCTCCACCAGTCCCCTGCTGTCGTGCTCCTGCAAAAGCTCATGCAGAATGGCTGCGCTCTCGTCACGGCAGTTCACCGTCAGCTCCCCGAGATCCTCGAGGGTCGAGGCAAGCAGGTCGCTCACGAGGACATTGATCTGCTCGGCCTTCTGGTGGATGCTCTCGACCTTGCCGGAGACATAGGCATCCTGTACCTTCACGGAAAGCAGCTCGCAGATGAGCTTGATGCCGGTGATGGGCGTTTTCAGGTCATGGCTCAGCGATGCGACAAGCTCCTTTTCCTTCATTTTCAGGGCATTCTCCCGCTGCCGTGCCTCTTTGAGCTCGATGCGCATGATGTCAAAGCTATGCGTGAACGAGCCGAAGAGGTTGTCCTGTTCGAGCATGAGGGGCTCGTCTAAGTTCCCCGCTGCCACCTGCACGGCAAAGCGCTCCATCTTCCGGAAGGGCAGGATGATCGTCCTGTGGACATACAGCCCATACAGCCCGCAGCAGAGCAGAAAGAGCAGCCCGGTGAGGATCGCAGCGAGCCGGAGCCTTCTGGCGGTGGATTCGTACTGCACCCGGTCGGGATCGGGGATGACGACAGTTCCCAGGAAGCGGCTCTCCTCCGTGACGGGCAGACAGAGACAGCCCTCCCGGAGCGCCTGCTGTGCGGAGCCGATGCCGGAAAGCATCTCTCCTCCTCCGTCGTAGCGCAGGAAGCCGTTCTGGTCGAAGATGCGCACTTCCATCGGAAAGCGGCTCCTGTCGATCTCCTCCGGGGCATCCCAGTGCTCCCGCACGGTCTGGACAAGGTCATTGAGGAGGAGCGGATCGGCAGACTTCGGGCGATAGGAGAAGCTGATGCCCGTCAGCAGCAAAATCCCCGCAAGGAGAACGACTGCCATGCAGGCAAGCATCCGGCGATAGCGCTTCATCGGTCAGTCCTCCCTGTTCTCGATGATGTAGCCGACGCCCCAGACGGTCTTGATGATCTCGGGCGCACCGGTGTCCTTCTCGATCTTCTCCCGCAGATGGCGGATGTGGACGGCCAGCGTCCCCTCGCCGATGAACGTATCCTCCCAGACATTCTGGAGAAATTCGTCCTTCGTCACGACCCGTCCGCGGTTATAGAGCAGGTAGGCGAGCATCTTGTACTCCATCGCTTTGAGGGGGATGATCTCGCCGTTTTTCAGGAGCTTGTGGGTGCCGGTATCGAGCACGAGCCCGTCTGTGATGACAAGCTCCCTGCTGTCGGACGGCGCAGCAGCAGAAACGACGTTGGCGGAGACAGCAGATGCCGCCTCCGTCAGTTTCTCATACCGTTTCAGGATCGCCTTGACCTTTGCAAGGAGAATGCTCAATGTATAGGGCTTTTTGATATAGTCATCGCCGCCGATGTTCAGTGCGGTCAGGACATCATCGTCACTTGTCCTTGCGCTGATGAACAGGATGGGCATGTCGTACTCCGCCCGGATCTGCTTGCAGAGCTCAAAGCCCGAGCGCTCCCCGAGGTTGATGTCGAGGAGGAGCAGCGAGACCCGGTTCTCCCGGAGGAAGTTGACGGCTTCGTCGTAGCTGGTGACATAGGCGGTCGGGATGTCGAAGATGTTGAAGTATTCGGCGGTGGTCTCTGCGATGGTGATGTCATCGTCGATCATCAGGCAACGGTATTTCATGGCTATTTCTCCTATTATCTGATATGAGGGGCTATCTCTATCTCTCTCTTTTGATGGAGAGAGATAGGAGATGGCTTTTACTTACTGTACAACATGAATCGTTTCTCCGTCAAGTCCGAGGAACACGATCTTTCCGCCGGCTGGGAGGGGGATCCGGTTGCCGTAGCCGGCCATGTAGCTGGAGTAGGTCATGCGGTCATAGCTGTCGTAGACATAGACAGCGGCATGCTCCGGGATGTCAATGGTGAGGGTCTGGTTTTCGGCTTCCCCGATGCTGTACCAGGCGGCCTGCTTGCTGTGGAGCTGTACCTCGCTCAGGTCGGAGGGCAGTGCGGGGATGGCATCCTCGGAGATATAGGTCATTGCCAGATTCGTCACATCGAGGAGCTCTGCGCCGTTCTCCTGCCGGAAGGTAATGTCCCGCAGATCTCTGCCCCCGGGCATCACGAGCGCGGCCTGTGCCTGGGTCTCGTCGAGGATCTTCATGCCGCTGACATAGCCCGGTGCCTCCGGGAAGGTCTCGAGGGTGTAGCTCGGCATTTCGAGATAGCTGACATTGGAATAGCGCAGGTCATAGACATAGTACTTCTTGCAGCTCCGGGCGTCCCAGGCTGCCTGTGCGGATGCGCTGACGGGGTTTGCATCCAGCCGCTGCATGGCATAGCTGTGCGTGATGAACCTGCCCTCGCTGCCGATCTCGTTGGGGTATTAGTGAGCAAAACACAGGCGTTGTCGTCGAAGCGGA
>JAGADP010000016.1 GCA_017828885.1 Oscillospiraceae bacterium
AGAGCAGCGGCGTTCAAGGCGAATGGGGTAGTTGACCCTGCCCTTTGATCTATCTATATGTATAAAGCGTATCTCTATCTCTCTTTGTGACAGAGAGATATGAGATACTGTGAGGGGGAGCGCAATGACCCGTCAAGAAGTCCTTACCTACTGCCATGACCAATACGGCACAGAGCCGGAGTACCCCTGGGGTGATTCCCCGCTGGCCGGGGTGCTGCGGCATCGGGAGAACCCGAAGTGGTACGGCCTTGTCATGGACATCACCGCCGATAAAGTCGGCATCCGGTCGCAGCAGCATATCGACGTCCTGAACCTGAAAGGCGACCCGGACGAGATCGTCCACCTGCGTGAAATTCCCGGCTTCGCCCCTGCGTATCATATGAACAAGAAACACTGGTTCACGGTGATCTTGCCGGAGATAGAGGATGTGGAAGTCGTGTATCATCTCATTGATAAAAGTTATCTGCTTACTGGAAAATTCCCGAAACGAAAGGAAAAATCTGATGGAACGAAATAAACAGCAGGAGGGGCTCTCCCTCCTTGGCAACCAGCATACGAATTACCCGACCGACTATGACCCCTCGGTGCTCGAGACGTTCGAGAACAAGCATCCGGGGCGGGACTACTTCGTGAAGTTCAACTGCCCGGAGTTCACGAGCCTGTGTCCGATCACGGGACAGCCGGACTTTGCGACCATCTACATCTCTTACGTGCCGCAGATCCGGATGGTGGAATCCAAGTCGCTGAAGCTCTATCTGTTCAGCTTCCGGAACCACGGGGATTTCCACGAGGACTGCGTGAACATCATCATGAACGACCTGATCGCCCTCATGGATCCGCAGTATATCGAGGTCTGGGGCAAGTTCCTCCCGCGCGGCGGCCTGTCCATCGACCCCTACTGCAACTACGGCAAGCCCGGTACGAAGTGGGAACAGGTGGCATGGGATCGTCTCACGCATCATGACATGTATCCGGAGGAAGTCAATAATCGCTGAGCCCATTCCCTTTCATAGAAGGGTCAGAAAATAGCTTTTTTTGCACATCTGTGTGCAATTTTACGGAATCTCGTATGTTCTCTCCTGCGTTTCCGCTGCCGGAAGCGTAGGAGAGTTCCGCATATCCTTATGTTTCGGCCGCCGATTAAGAAAGAGATAAGAAATTGATAAGAATTCAATAACTCTCTGATAAAGAAGGTTCCTTCCGTTTATGCTATACTGATATCACAGGGAAAACAACAGCAAAAGGAGAGATCATGATGGGAACTTCGATCCTGCATACCGAAAAGCTCTGCAAATCCTTCTCCAACGGCGGAGTGCAGCAGCATATCATCAAGAACCTTGACCTCGAGATCCGGGAGGGCGACTTCACGGTCATCATGGGGGCATCCGGCTCGGGCAAATCGACCTTGCTCTATGCCCTCTCCGGGATGGACAAGCCCACGCTCGGGAAGGTCTGGTTCGGCGAGGAGGACATCTCCGCCTATTCCAACGATGCACTCGCCGTGTTCCGCAGAAAGAACTGCGGCTTCGTCTTCCAGAGCATCTACCTGCTCGAAAACATGACCGTCTTTGACAATGTCATGACCGGCGCACTCGTGGCGCAGAAGAATTCCCCCGCCCTCGTGCAGAAGGCTGAGGAGCTTCTGAAAAAGGTCGGCATCGGGGAGGAGACATGGAAGAAATACCCCAACCAGCTCTCCGGCGGTGAGTGCCAGCGTGTCGGAATCATCCGGGCAGTCATCAACGAGCCGAAGATCCTCTTCGCCGATGAGCCCACCGGCAGCCTGAACTCCGCCTCCGGCAAGGACGTCCTCGACATCTTCACGGAGCTGCATGAAAAAGGCCAGAGCATCGTCATGGTGACACATGACATCCGCACGGCGCTCCGGGGGAACCGGGTCATCTTCCTCTCGGACGGCACCGTGGTCGGCGAGTATGAGATGCCCCCCTACGGCTCCGATGACAGCAAGACCCGCCGTGAGGGCTTGCAGGACTTCCTCGACAGGATGGGATGGTGAGCGCTATGGAAAAGATCCTGCGTTTATCATGGGCGAACATCCGCAAGCGCAAGCTCGAGACGGTCTCGCTGCTGATCCTCGTCATGCTCTGTATGCTGCTCATGGGCTCGTCCTTGGCGGGTGTCTTCGGCATCCGGAACATCTTCCCGCAGATGATGGAGCACACCGGCAGCTATGAGAATTTCATCCTGCTGTCTGCCACGTACTATGACGACGAATTTGAACACATCCTCCGGAGCTATGACAGCGTGGAGGAGGTGGCACATGCGAAGATGCTCTTTACCTACGGCACGAACTACCTCGATGCGGACGGCAAGGAGCAGGCGCAGTACCTCGGCTTCATCACCCATGATGATGCGATGAAGATCGAGAAGGCGGAGCTCGAAAGCACCCTCTCCGAGGCAGAGCTCGCCGCCATCGAGCACCCGGTCTGGATGCCCTATGCGGCACAGATCACGCTGCACTACCGGTGCGGCGATCACTATGATGTGATCTACGGCAGCAGAAAGTACAGCTTCACCGTGGCGGGCTTCTATGACACCATGCTCTATGATACCCCCGAAAGTGCGCTGAAACTCATCGTCAGCGATCAGGATTACCGCACCTTGCAGAGCGTGCTCGACGAGTACGACATCCTTGCCTACAATGACCACCAGGGGCAGGGCGGTACACAGCTCATGGACGATTTCACCAAGGACTGCGAGGACTATTCCAACAACGACATCCGCAGCGGTCTGATCCGCTGGTACTATGATGCCTTCAGGCTGAACACGGCGTTCACACTGGGCTTCCTGCTTGCCATTATCATTGCGATGGCTGCCATCATCGTGCTGTCTGTGGCGTTCATGATCCGCTTCCGCATCGCCGCCGACATCAAGGAGCAGATCGTCTCCATCGGCGTGCTCGAAGCCCTCGGCTATACTTCGAAGGAGATCGTCCTTTCCTATATGGCAGAATATCTCCTGATCGCCGCAGCGGGCTGTATCCCGGGCTTTTTGGGCTGCTTTGCGCTGACGCCGTTCTTGCTCTCCCTCGGTGAGACGATGGTCGGTCACTACATCAGCCACAGCGTGTTCGTTCCGGCGCTGCTCCTGACCGTGGCGGGCATTTTGCTCCTCGTGGCAGGCATCGCCTTCCTCAGAGCCGGTGCTGTCCGCCATTATCCGCCGGTGCGAGCCCTCCGCAAGGGGCAGGGCGACCACCGCTTCGGGAAGGAGCACCTCCCGCTCCGCAATACCAAGAGCAACGTGCATCTGCGCCTTGCCATGAAGGGCTTTTTGCAGAATTTCCGCCAGAGCCTCGGTCTGACGCTCTGCATTTCCGTGGCATCGGCTGCCGTGGTATTCAGCTTCATTTTGTTTTTGTTCTTCGGCTTCAATATGAATGCCATCGCCAACAACGCCGGCATCGAGATGAGCGATCTACAGATCCAGCTCATGCCCGGTGAGGATGCCAAGGCATTTGCCGAGGAGCTCCTTGCAGAGCCCGAGGTCAGAAAGGCGACCCCGACCACTGTGGAGGACATGACGCTCCTGCTGCCGGACTACAACCAGATGGGCTTCTGCATGGCGTTTGAGGATTTCGGCGTGACCGAGAACATTCACCCGATGGAAGGGCGCTTCCCGGAGCATGACAACGAGCTCATGCTCACCGTGACCATGTCCAAGATGATAAAGCTCCGCACCGGTGATACTGTCACGCTCGAATATCTGCATGTCAAGCGGCAGTACCTCATCACAGGTCTTGTGACGTGCACGACCAACGGCGGTGC
>JAGADP010000116.1 GCA_017828885.1 Oscillospiraceae bacterium
GACGGACGGCGCCGCCGATGCTCTTTGACGAGCTGAAGGAGGCGTTTCTCCCGGCGCAGTACCGTCCGGCTGTGGAGGAGCTGCTTGCTGCCAAGAAATCACAGCCGGAGATGGGCGCTGCGCCCCGCATCGAGGTGCTGCACCAGTTCATCGCGGAGGAGACGGAAGCGCTCCGGGTCGCTGCCGAAGCGGAGCCGCCTGCAAACGGCATGGGCTGGGAACGGCTGGATCAGGTGTTCCTGCAATTGCTGCATATATGAAAACATGCCCCCTGAGTTTTGGCTCAGGGGGCATTGCTGTGGGCTTATTTCTTGACAAAATCGGTGATCTTGGCATCCGTATCTCCTGCGCCGACAGCGGCAGCATAGATCAGGATGATGGCGGCGTCAGAGGCGTTGACGGTGCCGTCGCCGTTGACGTCGGCGGCTGTCATCTGCGCATCTGTCAGGCCGGAAGCCTCACCGGCGCCCATCGCTGCGGCGGCGATCAGCACCTTGGCAGCGTCGGAGGCATTGACGATGCCGTCATTGTCGAGGTCGCCGAGGGCGTTGGCGGTCGGCTGTTCAGCATGCTCGGAAAGTGGTGTCAGTTTCAGCTTTTTATAGGCGTGATAGCGGGTGTAATCCTCCTCTGCAACAGGATCTTCCCAATGATAGTCAAAGGTCCCGTCAGCATTGACCGTGATATTGCTTGTATAGGCGTAGCGCTTTGCCAGATCTGCTTTGTAGTCACACTTTCTTGCATAGTCCGGAACAAGCAGCCCGTCCTTCAGCGTGAAGGTCGTCTGCATGGATACATCCGTCTCCTCGCTGTACTGATCTAAGCTGATCGGCGGTTTCAGCTCGTCATTCTCTGTGCATGAATACAGGTGAATGATCTTACCGTCATGGAACGTATAGGCATCATATCCGGTGGTTGCATGATCGTTTGCACTGATGTACAGCACACCGTCATAGAACTCATACCCGACCTCGTCAAGGGTCTTGTCCTTGAGCTTCGTCTGCCAGCACTTGCTGACAGCAGTGATGTCCTCGGAATTGCAGATGCCCTCGGCCGTCGTGCCGTCGAAGTTCTCCCAGTTCTTGGAGACATACTTGCGGAACATGTCGAGCACCGGCTTGAACGTGACCTCCGGGTCGATCGCCTCGGTGGGGTCAGTGGCTTTTTCGGTGGGCTCGGTCGCCGTGGTCGGTTCGTCCGTGGGGGCTGTTGGGGCTTCTGTGGGCTCGGTTGCTGTGGTCGGTTCTTCCGTGGGGTCTGTTGGGGCTTCTGTGGGCTCGGTTGCTGTGGTCGGTTCTTCCGTGGGGGCTGTTGGGGCTTCTGTGGGTTCGGTCACTGCCTCAGTAGGCTCAGTCGCCTCGGTCGGCTTTTCCGGCGCCTCGCCGAGGCTCTTGAAGGTGTATCCGTACTTCTCAGCGAAGGCCTGGGCAGTGGAATTCTCATAGCCTTCGATCACGCCCCTGTAGTAGTTGTTGTAGTTCTCATCCCAGTCGTTGTAAATGGTGTAATCGCTGTCCGGGATCTCGCAGTCCGGGTTCAGGAACGTGACGTTCAGGAGATCTGTACACCGGTTGAATGCCATCGAGCCGATGGTCTCGACCGTTTCCGGGATATGCACCGAGGTGATCTCGCTGTGCATGAACGCCATGCTGGTGATGTGCTTCACGCCGTCCGGGATGATGACGTCGCCCTTTGCATTCCTGCCGTCATAGAGGACGCTGCCGATGAGCACGATCGGATCCGATTCATGGCTTCCGAGAAACGGGGTGCCGCCGAAGGCATCGGTGCCGATGTCGTAAAGCTCCTCCGGGAGGTCGATCTCCGTGAGTTTGGTGCATTCGCAGAATGCACCCGTTCCGATGCACCGCACTGCGTCCATGCCTGTCACCTTGGTGATCTTCTTGTTCTCGTAGAAGGCGAAGGAGGCGATCGTGGTGATGCCCTCCGGGATGGTGACTTCACCCTCGAGACCGGAGCCGTCAAGGAGGACATTGTTCAGCACGGCATAGCCCTTGTCGGCGATCTGTGCTTCAAGCCACGGGGTCTCCGAGAAGGCGGGCTCGGCGAACTCTGTCAGGCAGGCCGGGGCATTGACCTCCTCGAGCGAGGTACAACCGCTGAATACAAGGTTGCCGAGGTGCGTCAGGGTGCTCGGTAGCGTGATTGACTTCAATGACGTGCATTGGGCAAAGGCCGATTCGTAGATGCTGGTGAGGCCTTCGGGGAGGCTGACCTTCTCGAGGTTCTTGCAGCTCAGGAAGGTCTGCATGCCAAAGCTCTTGACAGTTGCCGGGATGGTGACTTCTTTCAGCTTGGCGCAGTTGTAGAATGCCATCTGGGAGAAGTCGATCACGGGCTTGCCGTCGATCTCCTCGGGGATGACGAGCTTCTCGGCGATGTCGTCCGTATAGCCGCAGATAACGACCGTGTTGTCATCATCGATGTAGTACTTCATCCCCTCAAAGGTCTGCGTGTCGGGCTCCTCGATGCCCATCGTGGCGACGGGTGAGACAGACGGTGTGACTGCTGCGGTGCTCAGGGGCGTGAGTGCGGCGCTGCATACCATTGCTATTGCACAGACGGCGCTGAGCAGTTTCTTGTAATTCATAGAGATCCCTCCTTCATCCGGGCTGATACCGGGTTTATACTTCTATTATCTTACAAAATTCCAGACAGCACAAGGGAGATGCAGAAATATTCACAAATATTCTGCGATGTGCACAAATGGAGGTGTGGATTTTTGGCAGGATGGTGAGGGGCAAGCAAAAAAGCCCTGAGCGGCGAGGCTCAGGGCGTGGGTGTTATTCCTCAACGGGCGGTTCGTCCGGGAACTCAAAGCGCAGGACGGTCTCCACGGCATCCTCGACGGAGAGTGTGCCGTCAATCAGGTCGCCGAATACCTTGGCGGTCTGCTGGAGGTTCTGCAGACAGAACAGAAGCTGATCCTCGATCTCGGCTTCGTCGGGCATCGGGCCTTCTTCGGCAATGAATTCCGTCAGGCGGAACACGAGCATCTGCTCGGCTCTGTCGAGATAGAAGCAGCCCGCCGGGAGCAGCATGTTCGCCAGGTTGCAGAATTCCAGCACGGTGAAGGTGCTCTCCTCCGGGACATTGTAGTCGAGCGCTGTCAGGATGGCAAGCGCTGTCTGGTCGGTGATGATGTGGATGAGGGCGCTGTTGATCGGTGCATCGAGCGGGGTGCCGCTCTCAAAGATCCCGTCCTCCTCGGCATATTTCCAATCATTGGCCTTGAAAAAGCCTCTGACGGCTTCGGCGATCGTTTTGTATTCAGCCATAGCTTCTCCTTTCAAAATAAAACCGCCCTCCCCGGATCCCGGGGAAGGCGGGATCATATTTGTCTTAGCCCTCTACAGCGCCTGCTGCAGCGGCTTCTGCTGCTGCCTCGGCAGCGGCGATCTGCTCCTCGAGGGAGGGCTCACCGGCAGCGACCGGCATTGCCTGACCCATCTCAGCC
>JAGADP010000117.1 GCA_017828885.1 Oscillospiraceae bacterium
CGGCGAAATCCTTTTTCCGGAGGGCGCCCTGCAAGGGGTGAATTTCAAAAACAGTCCGGTGGACTGTTTTTGAAAGAGGGGACGCTCTGCAAGAGAGAGCGTCCGCTACCTCGCCGCATAGGCTGCCTACCCCCGCCGCTCAGCGGCGGAGAACTGCTCTCATAAGGAGCCCGGATCTCCGCCATTTTTGCCCATCCCGATGCAAATCCTCTGAAAAAAGCAAAACCCCTGCAACAGCAGGGGCTTTCAGCTCATTATTCAATGCTTCAGATAGGATCTCACGAGAACCTGCAAGAGCTCGTCACGGTCGATGTGGCGGATGAGGTTCCGGGCGTTATTGTGTGTGGTGATGTAGGTCGGATCCTCGGAGAGGATGTAGCCGACGATCTGGTTGATGGGATTATAGCCCTTCTGGACAAGCGCATCATAGATGATAGTCAGAGTCCGTTTGAGTTCGATTTCCTTTTCTTCGTTCATTGAAAATGTCATTGTTTTATCGTTCATGATGCTTACCCCCTTACGGAATTGAATTTACTATTTCTATTATAACTGATTCCGGCGTGTTTCACAAGGGGTTCTGATAGATTTCCTTTCGGATTCTACGTTTTGTAGAAAAAACGAATGTTGAATTTGTTGAAAACAGACAAAGAACAGGAAGAATTTGTCATGACAAGAGAGGAGAGACACACTGTCCTCCGCAAAGGAAGCTGCCCGCGGGGACGCGCTGCCCCATGCTTCCTTGACATTTGCCGTTTGCTATGCTATAATGAAAAAAACAGACAACAGGGAGGAATGACCTATGCTGCAAATTGATCTGAGCGGAAAGATCGCCCTCGTGACCGGTGCTTCCGGTGAGCTGGGGCGTGTGATCGCAAGGACGCTGGCGGAATGCGGTGCCGATGTGGCCGTGCATTACTGCGGCAGCCGTGAAAAGGCGGAGCGCACTGCCGAGACCGTGCGCAGTCTCGGGCGGCGTGCCATAGTCGTGCAGGCCGATGTGACCGACGGTGAGAGCGTCCAGGCGATGCAGAAGCTCGTGAAGGAACAGCTCGGCACCGTGAGCCTGATCGTGGCCAATGCCGTGATCCAGTACAAGTGGACGAGCATCCTCGAACAGCCGCTGACCGATTTCCAGAGCCAGTTCGACTCCTGCGCCATGCAGACCGTCCATCTGGCAAAGGCCTTCCTGCCTGACATGATCGCCCAGGGCTACGGCCGCTATGTTGCGATCAATACGGAGTGCTCCGCGCTGGCCGAGCCGGGCGTCGGCGCCTATACAGCAGGAAAGCGTGCGCTCGACGGCGTGGTGCGCTGCCTTGCCAAGGAGGTCGGCACCCACAACATCACTGTCAACCAGGTCGCACCCGGCTGGACGATCTCGGAGCGTGACCGCGCCGAGCATACCGAGGCGGCGCCCGACTACGACAAGACCGTACCGCTCGGCAGACGCGGCACGGATCAGGAGATCGCCAATATGACAGCCTTCCTGCTGTCCGATCTGGCAAGCTTCACCACCGGCGCCTACATCCCGGTATCCGGCGGCCGCGTGATGCCGGCTATCTGAGCGCAGGATCGGCGCTGACCGATCTTCATCCATTCCACGAACGAAAAGGGGGGAACGCACATGGACGAGCACGAGCATATCTGCGGGGAGTGCCTGCATCATCAGAAGCTGATCGACGACCTGGCCGGACAGATGCCGGATGCCGACATCTTAGCCGATGTTGCCGAGCTGCTCGGTCTGTTCGGCGACAAGACCCGTGTGCGGATCCTGTATGAGCTGCTGCGGGAGGAGCTCTGCGTGAGCGACATCGCACAGCGCCTCGGCATGACCGCGTCCGCGATCTCCCACCAGCTCCGCATTCTGAAGCAGGGACGGCTCGTCCGCAGCCGCCGGGAGGGGAAAACGGTCTTCTACTCGCTGGCGGACTCTCATGTCAAAACCATTTTTTACCATGCGCTGGAGCATGTGACGGAATGAGCGCTACCACAGGAAAACGGCTGTACTGCGTCATATCGTCAGAAAGCAGCATCGCTGTGAGGTAAATACTTCTGTTCAGTCCATTTGTGCATATCAGTGCAATTTTCCGTGAAAAATCATGCAATTTAGTATCTTGCATTTTGTGCAGTTGTATGTTATAATGTAATCAGGCTATAATTTTTACACTTTCGGGTGCAGAAGAGGAGAGGCTTATGAGGAAAATGAAAGCGGTGCTGGCTTCCATGCTGGCAGCTATGCTGTGTCTTGCAGTCACCGGCTGCGGCACCGGAGAGAGCTCCGGCGGTGCACAGTTTGAAAATAGAGATGTCGATGCCCAGACCCGAGAGGAGCTTGCAGCGCTTGCCACGGCGGATGCCCGTCTGACCGGCGAGCTCGAGAACAAGACCATCAAGTGGCTGTCCGACTGGCCGATCGACTCCGAGGGTACCGGCAAGACCACCCCGATCGACCTGGCGATCTTCCAGGAGCGCTACGGCGCCAACATCCAGTGGTACCAGTGTACCTATGAGCAGCGCTATGACCAGCTTGCCAACTACATCAACTCCGACGAGGGGATCGACTTCTTCTATGCAGGCAATTTTGATGCCTTCCCGAAGGGCGCCATCAAGAAGATGTTCGTGCCGTTCGATGAGTATATCGACCTTGACAGCGAGCTCTGGAAGGACGTCAAGGACATCAACGATTCCATCGCGTGGAAGGACGGCCATTATATGGCAGTCGTCCAGATGACCGGCGACAACTGCGCTGTCATGTACAACCGTGACACCGTGGCGGAGCTGGGCTTTGAGGATCCGGTCAAGCTCTTTGAGAAGGGCGAGTGGGACTGGAACAAGTTCCAGGAGATGCTCGAAGCATTCGTTGACCTCCCGAACCAGAAGTACGGCCTGGACGGCTGGTGGTTCGAGTCAGCACTGTCTGCAACGACCGGCGTGCCCTACATCGGCATGGAGAACGGCCAGCTCGTGAACAACCTGTCCAACGGTGACATCGAGCGCGTGCAGAATTACATGTACGGCCTGAACACCAAGGGTCTCGTTGCCATCGGCGTGGGCGATTTCGGCTGGACGGCCTGCCCGCAGTACATCGGCGAGGGCAAGGAGCTCTTCTATCCGATCGGTCTGTGGGATCTGTACAACGTCGCCAATGAGACGAACCTCAAGGGCGAACCGACCGGCTGGCAGGTGACCTACGGCGAGAACTGCATGTTCGTGCCGATGCCGAAGGATCCCGAGGCGGATGATTACTACATCCCCGCCTACATGGAGTCCTACTGCCTCGTCAAGGGCGGCGGCAACCCGGAGGGCGTGGCACGTTACCTCGACTGCAAGCGCCTGACCCTCATCAATGAGGACATTCGCAAGATCTCCGACCAGCAGTTCCGCGATGACTACAAGTGGACGGACGAGATGCTCGAGATGAAGAAGACGATGGACGAGATGGCTATGGAGCATCCGGTCATCGACTTCAAGAACGGCATCAACACCGATCTGACCAGTCTCATTGATGATAATGCAACAGGCATCCGCGCATCGGCAAAGGGCATCCTCTGGAACGAGACACTCAGCGCCCTCAAGGATCCGGTGCAGACCATGCTCGATGAGGCAAATAACAGCTAATTGAGAATCTTTTGATTAAAATTCACAAAAAATACTTGAATTTCATTCAGCTTTATGCTATAATACAAATAGATATAGGGTTCGTAGGAGGCGTGTGTCTATGAATAGAATCTTGGTGACAGGCGGCTGCGGCCTGATCGGAAAACATGTTTGCTCTGGTTTTTTGAAAAAGGGTTTCGAGGTCGTTGCAGTAGACCGCGAGCCGGGTGAATACAATGAAGGGAAGGAGAACTATTCCTTCTTCCAGGCAAGACCTTCTGAAAAAGGCGGATATGCCGAAGTTTTCGAGAAATACAAATTCAATACCGTCATTCATATCGCCAATACAGCGGACAATGACATCGGTCCGATCATCACGGATGCAGAGATCAAGGAAAGTGCAGCGATGGATGAGTACATCTATCGTTTTGCGATCGCGCATGATGTGGAGCAGTTCATCCTCATCAGCACGACCCAGGTGTATCAGATGCCCAAGACCCGTGAGCCGCTGCGTGAGGACGACTTCATCAAGCCGGTGACGAACTACGCCAAGCTGAAGTATGAGTCCGAGCAGCGCATGATCAAGGACATTGGCCGCGCAAGAGGCATGATGGTGGCGATCGTCCGTGTTGCACCCGTTTACACGAAGGAGTTCTGTGCCAATCTGGAGTCCAAGATCACCGACCCGAAGGACAACACGAAGTTCGTGTACCGTACCGGTGAGTATGGCTTCCATATGTGTTGCGTCCACAATCTGGTTGACTTCCTGCTGACATTCGTGCAGGCGGCCGAGGATCACAGCTACAGCGGCACCTACAACATGGCTGACAAGAACCTGACGATGGCTTCCGAGATCATCGAGTACATGAAGGAGAACCACCGTATCGGCGTTGTATTGCAGCGTAATCCGCCGAATACGAGCCTGAAAATGATCGCCAACCTCATCGACAACAAGGAGATGAAGACGAACTACCGGTTCCTTGATTTCACGCGAATACTGACGAACAACATGTTCGACATCATGAAGGCGTCGAAATACTGCTCCTTCCGATGGACGGTCAAGAATACCAAGTAAAGAAGATCCCCCTGCTCAGGAAGCAGGGGGATCATTTTGCATTCAGGCGTTCTGTGCGTCGTAGGCTTCCCGCACCGCTCTTGCAAGCTGATCGGCGCAGGAGGTGGGCTTGTTGCCGCAGGTGTTGCCGAGGAGCTTCTCCTCGATCTCCGCCACGGTCATGCCGTCCACGAGCTTGCCGATGGCTTTGAGATTGCCGTTGCAGCCGCCGACGAACGCCACATCCGTCACAACATCGCCATCGAGCGTAAAGCTGAGCTGTATCGGGCAGACGCCCTTGGGGGTGTAAGTGATCTTCTTCATCGTGTTCTTCCTCCTAATATGAATAAGATGCGGGTGCAGGGCGGTCACCGCCCTGCCGAGGGAGGTTTAGGAGGGGCGAGCAGCCCCTCCTAAGTCGGCTGAAAGCCGACAGATCCTCCGCTTACTTCTTATTCTTCATCTGTACCATCTTGTAGACAAAGACCTCGAGGGAGATCAGCGCCAGCAGGCCGCCGCCGATGATCCACGGCAGATTGTTGCTGCCGCCCTCGGACTTCTTCTCCTTGACGGTGTCATCGGTCTTGCGGACAGGCGTGTCGTCCTTCGCATTCTCGGCTATCTCGGATGCCTTCTCCTCGTCATATGTCTGCTCGGTGTTCGGCTGACCCTCGCCGCCGTCGTTGGTGGCATTGGAGACATGCCCTGCCACGATGCCGCCGTTCTGCTCACAGAGATAGCTCGTCAGCCACGCCAGCGGGGTGTTCCAGTTGATGGTACACTCGTTGACCGACCACGCCTCGATGTGGTCGAGGTAGCACTTCTGGGGCGGGATGGTGCCCTTCTTCCAGCCGGAGCCGCGTACCCACGGATCTTCCATGCCGGAGTTCGGACCGCCGACCAGCACACCGCAGGGCGCCTTCGGGAACTGATCCGACAGCAGGTTCGACCACCAGCGATGATGCGGATACTCGACACTGTGCGAGCCGTAGCCCGTCACGTAGGAATAGTCCACCGGATTGCGTCCGAGGAGATAGTCCATCGCACCGACAACGCCGTTGAGGTAGTCGGAGTTCTGGTTCATGTCATAGGCATACGCCATGATGATGGCATTGTCCGCCACGAAGGAGTTGGAGCCCCATGCATAGCCGGAATCGCTGTCCGCATAGCTGATGGTGCCGGCGCAGTAAGGAACGCCGTAGCCCTGTTGCTTCTCGAGATCCACATAGACATCCGCCGCCTTGGTCAGGTTCTCCTCGAGCGTGGAGGCCTGCTGGTCATTCAGCAGATCCTGATGCAGCGCCAGCGTCAGGGAGCCGAGCGCCGCGGTGTGACCCCAGTCAAAACTGCCCGTGATGCCGGCCGCCTCGCCGCCCTTGAGCTCGGTGGGGATGGCATAGGCATAGCTGCCCGTCTGGATCGCCTTGTCGTAGTATTCGTCGCCGGTCGCCGCGTACAGCTCGCAGGCTGCCCAGTAAAATTCATCCGTGGCATCGTCATCGCCGTAGGGGCCGCCGCCGACGGATTCATCGAGCGGGGCATACATGGCAGGATGCGCTTTTGCCGCTTCAAAGGCATTCTTTGCCGCCGTCAGACAGGTCTCCGCAAAGGTCGGATCCAGATCCTTCCACAGGCGATAGCTCTGCGCCGCACATGCCGCAAGGTTCAGTGTCGCGGCAGTCGTCGGCGGTTTCAGGATACGCTCCTCGTCGTCATCCGCCGGCGCGGTGGCAAGGGCAGTCCACTTGATGTCATGGACTTTGTGGTAGACCATATCCTTGCAGTCGCCGTCCTTGACGATCATTTTCAGCATCCACTCCATCTCGTAGCGGGCTTCGTCGAGAAGGTCGGGATAGCCGTTGGCATTCTCCGGGAGATGCATCGTGCCGTCCGCGTAGGCATCCTCTGTGCCTCTTTTCAGGGCGCGCTCGTACTCATTCTGCATGAGCCAGAGCGAAATGCCGCCGTTCACGACATACTTGCCGTGGTCGCCCGCATCGTACCAGCCGCCGGTCACGTCCTGCGAACCGGAGGAAGCGCTGTAGCCCCAGGTCTGTTCGATCCGGGCATTGTCAGAGGCATGACCTGCCGGACGGGCGAGCGATGCCGCATCGCCGGAGGTGATGTACTGTGCTTCGATCGGGATGCCGGAGCGGTTCTGGTAGAAGTAGTTCAGCGAGTCATAGAGCAGCCCTGAATAGGTCTCCGTGATGCCGATGGCAAAGCTCCGGGACGTTGCGCCCGTCTCAGCCTTGAGGGTGTAGGTGCCCTCCTTGTTGTAGTCGGAGAAATCGAGCACCTGCACGGTGTCGCCGGATTCCTTGTCGAAGCCGAAAGGCTGGGACTTGCCGCTGTAGACGGACTTGCCGCTCTCGTCAAGGAGCTCGAACTTCACCTCGCCCGTCTCGGTCGTCAGGAGCGTCGCACGCTTGGCAAGGTTCGGGAAATAGCCGACCTGGTTCGTGAGGATCTCGGCACGCTGCCACGCGGGCTCCTTCACATAGTCGTTGCTGTTGTCGGTCATGTCGATGAGTGCTAAGTTGTCGAATTTCAGCTCCGTGCCGGCCGGGAAGCAGACCTGCGGGGTGTACTGCCCGTCGCCGCCGAAGTGGAACGTCCACTCGCCTGTGCCGTTGGCATTGGTGGCACGCTCACCGTTGGAGCCGAGGGTGAATTCATAGGCAAAGGTATTCCACGAATTGCCGTTGACGTTCACGCCCTGCCAGGAATTGTAGTCGCCCCACTGCCCGTTCGGCTGTGCGGCGCGGAGGGCGTTCTCGATCTCCTCCTGTGTGGCATTCTCCTGATAGGTCATGTTCAGCATATTGCCGTTGGAGTGCCAGAGCTCTGCATCGTCGTTGGTCATGTCACCGAGCTTTGCATACATCCAGCCGGAATTGCTTGCCCACACGCTGTAGGTCATGCGGTAGGTATGCCCCTGCGTGAGGGTCAGGTTGCGGTGGCGGAACTGGCAGTCCCAGCGATCCTCGCCGCCGTTGGAGACACCGCCCGGGTTGATGACGGTGATGTTGTAGGTGCCGCCGTCGATGGAGAAGTCCATCTTGCCGGTCGTGGATTCGCAGATGTGCCAGGGAAGCCCGACACCGTCCTGAAAATCCACCTGTCCGAGCTGCTCGCCCGCAAAGGCCGGCAGCGCCGTGCTTTGTGCCGCTACCGCGCATACCGCGCAGAGCTGCACCATTCGTTTGATCGCTTTCTTCATAGTTTTCCTCCATATTTCTCTTTTTTTGTAAACCTTTATCTATAAATGACCATCTCCGCCAGCCGAATGACTGACGGAGTGTTGGTTTCGTTATGAAAAGCAAAACAGATAAAGCGGGTCGAGGGTGCGCAGCACCCTCCCACTATCCTCCCCCTTTGGGGAAGGTGCCGCCGAACGGCGGCGGAGGGGGAAGAACGTATCCGTTCTCAGATCCCCGTTATGCACCCCGCTGCTTGCGGCGGCGGACTTTGTTGGCATACATCCGGGAATCGGCTTCCTCGATGTAGTCATCGAGCGTCTTGGCGGGATCGGCGGGGTCGCAGATGTAGCCGACGCTCACACCGACCTGATAGGGCTTGTCGGAGGAGGCGTTGTAGCGGTCGAGGAAATGCTCGATGTACTCGACATACTCCTCGATCAGGCCGTCCTCATAATCCGCACAGCCGATCACCAGGAACTCATCGCCGCCCGTCCGTGCGCAGATCTCACCGCATTCAAAGCAGGTGTTGAGCGCATTGGCCACGACCAACAGCGCATTGTCGCCCTCGGCATGGCCGTAGGTGTCGTTGATGTGCTTGAGCAGGTCAAGATCGGCTGCCATGACAAAGAGCTGCTTGGAATCGGCATTTTCCTGCGCATTCTGGAAGACCTTTTCGGCAAAGTGCATGAAGCCCTGCCGGTTGTAGATGCCTGTCAGCGTATCACGCACAGCGCTCAGGAACAGCCACTGGTTCAGACTGTTCAGGCTGTTGCGGATGCGCATAAATTCGAGTGCGTTGTTGATGTTGCGCGTCCATGCATGGTAGAGCGAATCGAACGCCATGATCTTCCTGCCGAAGCCGATCGCCGCATAGCCGAAGCAGCGGGCATTGAAGTGCAGCGGCGTGAAGAACAGCGCTGTCGGTTCGTCCCGTTCCTCCTGCAACACAGGCAGCAGATCGCTCCGGGGGAAGCGCAGATCCGGTATGAGGTTCTGCTCCGGACCGAGCTTGGAGATGCGCAGGTGCATCATCTCGGTGTAGTCCTCGCATTCGGGGGAATCCTCGCCGTACTTGGTGGGATTGTCCCAGTCATCGTTGAGGCAGAGATAGAACTCATGCAGTCCGTTGATGAGGTAGAAATGCGCCATGATCATCCGCAGCAGATCGTTGAGGTTCGTCACTGCATTGAGCCGTTCGGCCATCGGGGTATCCTCGTACAGGCTGCGGTATGTCTCGAAGTTTTTGAGCTCCCGCTGACGCTTGTCGAAGCGCTGCTGGAAATCCTCGCCGCAGCCGCAGCTTTCGGCGGGGATCAGGTAACCGACATCCTCCTTGACAAGCTCACATACCTCACCGGTGAGCAGCTCATGCGCCTTCTGGACGCCCCGCCGACCCATGCCGACGATGGGACGCATATAGGACGTGATGGACGGCACATTGTCCGCCGAGGTGGGGCCGGCATCATAGCTCGAGATCACGATGTCACCCGGCACCCTGACGCCCAGCTCGATCAGCCGGTTGCAGAGCGTGGCGGCCATATTGTCGCTGGCGCAGACGACTGCCTGCGGCATCGGACGGATGCCGTTGCCGAATTCCTCGGCAAGCTCTGTGGCAGCCCCCGTCCAGAAATCGCCGTAGAGGATATAGTCCTCCGGGACATTAAGACCGTGGCGGTGCATGGCATCCAGATAGCCCTTGACACGTTCCTCCGCCTGATAATTGTCCTTGAAGCCGGTCAGGCACATGATGTCGGTGATACCGTGCTTTTCGATCAGGTGCTCCGTGACCTTGGCAAAGGCAGAGCGGTCGTCCATCTGGACACAATGATACCGCGTGTCATCGCTTTCGATGGCGATGATCGGGATGTTGCAGCGCTCCAGCGTCGGTGCCACATAACTGCGGACGGTGTCGCTGTAGAAGGAACAGGGGATGTACAGCACCGCATCGAACATATCGAAATTCACCAGATCGAAGATCTTGTTCTCGCCCCGCTGGTAGTCGGTCAGATTCTCGTAGCAGAGAAAGGGCGAAAAGACGGCAACGTCATAGTTCAGGGCATAGGCCTGGCTCATGATGCCCTCGAGGATCATATGCTGGTAGGATTGGTTGGTAATGCCTGCCATCAGGACAGCAAGCCTTTTCCGGAGTCTCATGCGGCACCTCCCTTCTGAAAAATAGTCACTTTTCTTTATTTTAACAGATTTTTATGCCGGATACAAGTATATTTTATGAATATTACAGCATCTTCGTCCATGTTCTATTCATAAATCGTTTTTGGAATATACACATTTACCGCAGCGTCACGACTGTCACGCCGTCCTCGCCCTCGCCGTATAAGCCGTTGCGGAAGGATTTGACGCATTTCATGGATTTCAGGCGCTGCTGCACGGCTTTCCGGAGAAGGCCTGTTCCCTTGCCGTGGATGATCGTGACCGTGCCGATGTTGGCCAGCACGGCACCGTCGATGAACTGCTCCATCTCATGCACGCCGTCATCGCAGGCATAGCCGCGGATGTCGAGCTCCATCGAGCTCTTGCGTTCCACCTTGGCAGCGACCTGCCCGCGGCGCTGGGGCTTCTTCTTCTGGGTCTGGTGGTTCTGCTTGGTCTTGTCGAGCAGCCGCAGACGGGAGACCTGGATCTTCATCTTCATAATGCCCATCTGCACAAAGACGTTTCCGGAGTTGTCCGGATCCGCCGTGAGGACGGCCTCCTGTCCGAGGTCGGCAATGAGCACATGATCGCCCTTTTTGAGTGGGCGGGGGAGGACGTACTCGCCGTTCTCATCCATCGAGCCTATGACGGGATTGGCGGTCTTGTACATGTCCCGGAGCTGCTGCGCAGAGCTGCCCTTGACGGCGGAGACGCGACTGGCAAAGTCGGCCTTCTCCTTCTCGCGCCGGAGCTGTTCGAGCTCGTCGAGCAAAGCATTGGACTGCGCCTTGGTGGACTCCAC